>CALEMZ010000275.1 GCA_937910975.1 uncultured Pseudorhodobacter sp.
GGCAGGAGATTTGCATAAACACTCAAACCCTAAACGCCCGGCGCATCCTTTGCGCTGAACCCATCAAACACCCCCACCATCGCGCGCGCCATCAGGTTGCTCACCTTTGGGCGGGGTAGCGCCGTGAAACCCATGGGGCGGCAAAGCTCCATCGCGGCAACGCCAACACGCGCGGTCAGCGCCCCGTTCACGACCCCTTCGCCAAAGCGCCGCGACAGCTTACCAAGAATGCCGCCCCCCGCAACCGAACCGATCAAGTCATCCCCCAAGGCCATCGCGCCCGTTGCCAGCAAATGCCCAAACACCCGACGCATCAGCTTCAGACTGCCCAAGGTGCCGGATCGTCCGCCATAAAGCGCGGCGATCTTGCGGATCATCGACAGGTTGGCAAACAACGCCACCGCCACATCGGCCAACGCCAATGGCACCAGCGCCGTCACCGTGGCAACCCGGCGCGCGGCGGCCTCGATCTCAGCCCGCACAGCCAGATCGATGGGGCCCAAAAGCTCCGTTTCCGCCATGTTCAAAAGCGCGTCCGCGTCCAACACATCACCGCGCCGCTCGGCCAACCGAGCCGCCCCCCAGCGCAGATCGGGGCGGTTTTTATAGAGCGCGGCCAGATGGTCCGTGGCCTTTGCAGCCCCTTTAAGGTCATTCACGGCCCGCGCCGCCTCCGCTTCCGCCCGCAACCGGTCCAAACGGCCAAGAAGATAAAAGCCCAAGGCCTCGCGCAGCGCCAAAGCCACCAGCACCAGAATGGCAAGCCCGGTCAGGCCAAAAGCAGCCCAGCCCAAAACGGAATTGCGCGCCAGCATCCCGGCAACAAAATCATAGACCGCGGCCGAGATCATGAAGCTGAACAACCCGCCAAAAGCCCAAAGCGCCACGCGGGTCAGGCGCGAGGGCCGCGCCAATGCCACCGCCGAGACTGCAACAACCGCGCGCCCTTCCGGCAAGCCAATATCTGGCACCGGCGGCGCGTCGGAAGGCGTCTGGGGCGGGCTATCGTCCAGATCGATCAGAACGGGCTTTGCCATGTTGTGGCTCCTTTTCATTAACCGAACCGCCGTCAACCAAGACGGTCGGCCAGCAGAAATTCTGCGGCGCGGTCTAGCCGGATATGAGGCGGGCCTTCGCCGGGGCGCAGGGTTAGCCGCGCTGGTGCGAAGGACATGATGGAATAATCCGCCTCCAGCCATTTTGCCTCCCCCTTGCGGGCGGGGCCAATCAGGTGGTTGGGGTCTTCGGGCAGATGCCCGGCGAACATTGCGGCTTGCTTGCCGGTTTCCAACAAGGTGCCGCGCACCAGATCAAGGGATTGGCCGGCGTGATCGCGGGTTTCCTCTACCGTGGCGCGCAGTGCGGCAAGCGACATGGCACGGGTTTGCGCCCCGGCAAAGGCAGCACGGTCGCGGGCCTCGCGCAACAGGGCCTCGGTGATCGCGGTCAGGCGCGGGTGTTGAGTGTGGTGCAGATGGTCGGCCTTGGTGGCGGCGAACAATATCTTATCCACCCGTTTGCCCAGCAGGATGGAGCTGAGAAACCCGTTCTGGCCGGGGCGGAACGCGCCCAGAATCTCGGCCATGGTGCGGCGCATATCTTCGAGCGCCGCGGGGCCTGCATGGATGGCGCCCAGCACATCCATCAGCACAACCTGCCGGTCGATGCGGGCGAAGTGATCGCGAAAGAAGGGGCGGATGACGTGGGATTTATAGGCCTCAAACCGGCGCTCCATCTCACGCCAGAGGCTGCCGCGCGGGGTGCTGCCGGGCTTGGGCAACGGCGCGAAGGTCAGCACAGGGCTGCCCGCCAGATCGCCGGGCAACAAGAACCGCCCCGGCGTGCAATCGGACCAGCCCGCTGCGCGTGCGGCTTGCAAATAGGCGGTATAACCGGCCGCCAGCGCCTGCGCACGCGGCTCTTCCAACTGCAGCCCCCCGTCTTCGGCCCGCGCCATCGCCATATAGTCGGCGGCCTCGGGGCGGGGCGCGATACGCTCCAATGTCGCCTCGGCCCATTCGGCATAGGTCTTGCCCATCAACGCGAGGTCCAGCAACCATTCGCCGGGATAGTCTATGATATCGATGTGAAAGGTACGCGGGCCCGTCAACCCGCCCAAAAGCCCGCCGAAAAAGCCCGAGGGGCGCACGCGCAGCGACAGCCGCAGTTCCGATATCGCGCGGGTGGAGGCAGGCCAATGCGGCGCGGCCCCCGTAAGGGCAGCAAGATGGGTCTCATAGTCAAAGCGCGGCAGTGTGTCGTCAGGCTGCGGCTGCAAGAACGCGGCTTCAATACGCGGTGCGGCGGAAAATTGCGGCATCCGCCCCCGGTCCAGCAGATTGGCGACAAGGCTGGTGATGAAAACGGTTTTGCCCGCGCGCGACAACCCCGTCACACCAAGCCGGATCACCGGTTCAAACAAGGCCTCTGATACGCCGGACACCGCATTTTCCACGCCACGGCTGATGCCATCTCTAATTTCACCCAGCACCAAATGCCCTTTTCTGCTCGCCTGCCCTGATCTGGCATTCCAAAACGGCTCCTCCCACCAAGATAGGCACTTCAAGGCCGGGATCAAAGGGTAAAGCTCGTCCCGCCATTTCAAAGACCTTGTCAGGTAATGAGTGGCGCGGTAACGGGGTGTATGCCACGCTATGCACTAAAGATCGAATATGAAGGCGGACCGTTTAACGGTTGGCAACGTCAGGCCGAGGGTCAGCTCACGGTGCAGGGCGCGGTGGAGGCTGCGCTGGCGCGGTTGGAACCGGGACCGCATACGATTGCCGCCGCCGGGCGCACCGATGCAGGTGTGCACGCGCTGGGGCAAGTTGCGCATTGCGATTTGGCAAAAGCATGGGATCCGTTTCGCCTGAGCGGGGCCATTAACGCCCATCTGAGGCCGCACCCGGTTTCGGTTGTCGCTTGCACGATTGTTCCCGATGATTTCCACGCCCGCTTTTCTGCGCTGGAGCGGGGCTATCTGTTCCGGTTAGTGACCCGCCGCCCCCCCGTCACCCATGATCGCGGGCTGGTCTGGCAGGTTGGGCATGAGCTGGATATTGAAGCGATGCGCAAAGGGGCCACGCATCTGATCGGGCACCATGACTTCACCACCTTCCGTTCCGCCACGTGCCAAGCCGCCTCGCCCGTCAAAACGCTGGATGAGGTCGTGATTACTGAATGCGATTACCCAGAGGGGCGCGAATATCGCTTCTCTCTGCGTGCCAGATCGTTTTTGCACAATCAGGTGCGGTCTATCGTGGGGACATTGGAGCGTGTTGGAGCGGGAAGCTGGACGCCGGAACAGGTGGGTGAGGCACTCGCTGCCAAGACCCGCGCAGCATGTGGCCCGGTCTGCCCGCCGCAGGGGCTTTATCTTACAGGCGTCCGCTACCCCACCGATCCGTTCGCCGAGTAAGGTCGGTCGCAGGGGGCTTTCCGCCCCCTCTTGGCCTTGAGGCCAATTCACCCCCGAGGATATTTCTGCCGAAAAGAAAGCCGTTTAGGAAATTTTAACCGAGACGACATAGCTTCGGTGTTGCGGTACAGGCTGGGAAGCCGATGATCGCCCGGAGAGAAAGCGCCCCGTCTGCTGGAGAAATCCCCGATGGGGTGCTGGACCTCTCAGCGCTTTCTTTTCGGTATAAATATCCTCGTGGGTGAATTGGCCTCAAGGCCAAGAGGGGGCGGAAAGCCCCCCCCGGTCCCCCATCTTGCGCGTCAGTTCAGGTCCTTGAGCAAACGGCCATGGCGGCGCAATTCGGTCAAGACGGCTCCGAAACGCGTTAATCCCCGCCCGTGCAACATGGGCAATAGCTTTAAGAAAGCATCTGCGGTGGCCAGGCTGTCGCCTATGGCGGTGTGGCGGGCCTCTTCGGGAATGGTAATGGACAAGCGGTGCGTCAGCGCATCTAGGCTATGCTCCTCATGCTGGCCGAAGATCACGGCAGAAAGCAAAACAGTATCCAGAATCGGATTGTCAAATCGCGCGCCGATCGTTGGCTCGTGGCGACGCAGAAACGCCATGTCGAACGGCGCATTATGGGCGATCAGCACTGCGCCTTCGGCGAATTTGTGAAAGGCGCGGCCAGCTGTGGCGATGTCGGGGGCGCCTTGCACCATCGCTTCGGTGATACCATGGACAGCGGTGGAAGCGGCGGGAATGGACCGGCCCGGATTGACCAGCGTATCAAACACCTCGGCCTCCACCCGTTTCCCATTCACGATACGCACTGCAGCGATCTGTACGATCTCATCGCCCTGCCCCGGCAAAAGCCCGGTGGTTTCGGTGTCAAATACCACATAGATCAGATCTGCCAGATTTGCTTCTGCCACTTTCTCGTTGCGGGCCTTACCCAACAGATCAAAATCATAGACCACGGCGCGGGCAATCGGCTTTGGGCGCGGACCAGCGTGGCGTGTGATACGCAGCGGCAGGCAGACCGATTGCCACCCGTCGGCCAGCGCCTCCGGCCATACCTCGGTCCCATGGCCCATCAGCACATGGCGGCCTGTCAGGCCCGGCGCATCTTCATCCAATGGCGCATCCAGCCAGGTTTCCAATTGCCCCACGCGAAGTGCAGGCCCAGCCCATGTCAAGCGCAGCATGGCATCCGTTCCGTCTTCTTCGATTGTCAGACTGAACTGCTGTACCGAATGAAGAACCGCGATGCCAAGGGTGACATGAGCCAGAAGGACCACCACCTCAAACCCATCACAACGCAGCAAGAGCGGCGCATCTTCGGTGGCCAGTGTCAGGCCTTTCGCCTCCAGCCTTGCGCGCAGGCCGTCGGTCAGATCAGCGACACGCAGCGGCGCGCGGGGAATCGCTTCCGCCCTGCCCTCCTCTAGGCGTTTCGCCAATTCTGTAACGACTTTACTGAGATCGTCGGCCTCTTGCCGCAGGGCGGCATCCATGGCGGGTGGGGAGGCGATGCCCTCGGGCAACACGGCAAGCAAGGCGCGCAGGTTGGCAGCGGGTCTGCGCACGCGGTCCAGCATCTCGGACAGCAGCGCCTCGCGCGCAGCATGAACGGCCAGATCGGCCGTAACATCACGCAGGGTCAGCACATAGCCGGGGGCCGTATCGCCTGCTTGGTTTGGCAAAAGCCGCATCCGCGCCGCGAGCATCTCGCTGCCATCGCGGGTGGAGCATAGCAGATCAGAGGCCGCATCGGGATCTTCGGCCTCGATCAGGCGGTGATGAGCGTGGCGGATCGGGCCTTCGCGCAGGTAGTCAAACAAGTTTCGGTCTAGCCCCGGCAATATACCTTTGGCAGCAGCGCCGATCAGGTCCACCGCCATGCCATTATAGAACACCAGTTGATGGTCGCCCGAGCAAAGCAACACCCCCACCGGCACATCCGACAGTAACGCGACCAGCTTGTCTTTTTCTGCTGAAAGCCGGGTGGTTTCGCGGGCCACCGCTTCGGCCAGCGCATTGCGGGTTTCCGACAGGCTTAGCGTGGTAGCCTGTGCCGCAGGGGCAAGATCGCCCAGATAGCGCGCGACATTCGGGTCCAGCACCGCCGCGACATCGGCATGGGCGCGGGCGCGCAAAGCCCCGGCCAGTTGGTCTATGGGTTTAGAGACGTTCACGTCAAACAAATACCAAACCGCCGCGGTCAGACCCACAACGCCAAAGCTGCCAATGATCCCGCCTTGCACAAATGCATTAAGCGTTTCAGGCGAGCCTAGCCTGCGGTAGCCAAGCATCAGGCCCAGGCCCAGAAGCACCACGGCCCCAATCGCCAAGCCCGCGAAGAACAAAAATACCCGCAGCCGCAGGCTTAGGTGGGAAAGGGCGAAGGGCTTCATGGTCATGTGTCGTACCCCGCAAGCTGGAGTGGCGCAGAGGCGGGCACCATTTGGTCGTGCTGCATGTTTCTGCCTTTCCTCGTCGCGGTGGTCTTCCCTAACTTTCCAGCAGCCGACGTACTTCGGCCCGAAGTTCGGCCAACTCAAAGGGTTTGGAGATAAAGCCATTGGCCCCCAAAGCCAGCCCCTTTTTCCGCTCCATCGCCGAGCCGCGCGCGGTCATCATCAGGATCTTGATACCCGCCAACTCCGGGTCCAGCCGCATACCCTGACAAATCTCATAGCCCGACATCTCGGGCAGCATCACATCCAACAGCACCAGATCGGGGCGCATTTCGCGAATGCGGGTCAGGGCTTCGCCGCCATTGGCCACGCGGTCATGCGCATAGCCTTCACGGGTCATCAGGTAATCGAGAGCGAGGGCAATGTTATCCTCATCCTCCACCACCAGAACGCTGTGCCTTTTTCCTTGCTCCGTGGGCATCGCCTTCATTCCCCCTGGCAGGCCGCCCTTTGCAGCTCGTCCTCTTTGCCGACATCCATCCATTCCCCGGCCGTCAGCGTACCATCGGGCGCAAGTGTCGCCCCTTCAACCAGATCCGCGCGACGGCCCCCGTCGCAGTCAAATGCCAACGGCACACGGGTGGTCGACATCCAGCGCCGCACCACCAGCACCTCAGCCCGCCGGAAAGAACTGTTTTCAATGCTTTTTACCATGCCGATGCCATCGAGCGCTGCAAAGCGCGTGGTTACCGGGAAAAGGTAGGTCCACGGGCGATACGGCACCTTGTCGGCGGGCGAAGACAGGATGACCACCTGTTCCGGCAGCGCCTCGGTTGTGCGGTTATACCATGTGTATTCGTTCCAGATGGAAAACAGCAGCATCCCAAGACCAATTGAGGCAGGAAGTGCCCATTTCGGCACGCGGCCCTTGGTCAGGTGACGTGCGACGATGACAAGGCCGACAAGCCCCCCCCCCGCGGCAAGAGTGGCTATAAAATCCAAAAGCATATCGGGGTTTCTTTCACGAACGGGCGCCACGGGCTTGGCCGATGGCAGATTGCATTGTGCGCACCACAACGAAAGCATCGCGCAGATGCGAGCGTTCGAAGTCTGAGAGATCAGACGGCGCCATGAAGTTATCAGGTTTGCGGCCAGAGCGGATGAGGCGGGCTTGGTTTTCCAGCCTGATCTCGGCGATCATATCATAGGCTTCGATCAAATCACGCGCGCCGGATGCCGAGATGACGCCTGCCGCTTCGGCGGCCAGCAGGCGGGCGCGGGTATTCACCGCAGCGCCCTTGCCGATCAGGGCATAGACGCGCCCCAGATCAGCAACAGGGACCACGCCGCTGTGTTTGAGATCGATATGGTTCTTGTATTCGCCAGAACGGATTGTGGCAAAGCCCCGCAGCAAGCCAAGGGGCGGCGAATGCGTCAGGCTGTTGGACACCATATGGGCAACGAAGATGGAGTTTCTGGCCGCCATTTCCAACGTTCCGGTTTGCAGATCACGAAACAGGCTCGCGGCCCCGCCGATGGGGCGCAGATCAAACATCACGCTTGCCAGCATCTGCGCCTTCGGGTCCGGCGTGGCCACCCATTTGCGAAAATATTCACGCCAGACACGCAGGGGTTGGCACCAGATCGGGTTGGTCGCCATCATATCGCCGGGGCAGTAGAAATAGCCTGTGGCATCCAGCCCATCACTGACAAATTTCGCTAGCGCGGCAAAGTAAGGCATATCGGCCTCGGTCACTGCATCGTCGAGAATGATGCAATTGTCCTGATCCGACACGCCCGTCTGTTCCTGCCGCCCTTGGCTGCCGCAAGCCAGCCAGAGGTAGGGGACGGGCGGCGCGCTAAGCTCAGCCTCGGCCAGTTTCAGCAAGCGGCGGGTCACGGTGTCGGCGACATCGGTGATAAGGCGGGTCACCACCTCATGCGCGTTGTTCGAGCCGACGAGCTGCACCAAAAGCGCGGGAATGCGGGCTGTCACCGCCACCATATCGGCCACGGTTTCGGCCATGGCGGCATCGCGCACGAGGCTGGCCGAGGACACGGCCTGAAAGCGCGTCAGGTCGGTCTGCGTGACCATGCCCACCAATTTGTGGCCTTCGACCACCGGCAAATGGCCGATGCGACGCTCCAGCATGATGTGCAAAATGTCCGATCCAAGATCCTCGGGGGATAAGGACACGGGGTCGCGCGTCATGATGCCCGCCACGGGGCTTGACGGGTCCAACCCGAGGGCCAGCACTTTGTTGGTCATGTCGCGGGTGGTCACGATGCCGATAAAGCTGCCATCTTCCACGATCCCAAGGCTGGAGACGTGGTGGTCGCGCATTTTGGCGGCGGCGGTGCGGATGCTGTCATCGGGGCCAAGCGTGACGGGCTTGCGCGCCATCAGATCGGCCACCTTTTGCGTTGTCAGGTCGCTGCCCCGCGCCTCAATCGAGCGGCCCCGGCTGAAGAAGCGCGCAAAGGCCGGGGAATTTGCAATGAGGCGTTTGAACTCATCCGTGGGCAACATCAGCGCCACGGTTTCCTCTGTCGCGCGGGCGGTGGTTACGGCCAAGCCATCGCGCAACAAACCACGTTCGCCAAAGGAGTTACGGGGGCCGAGCAACGAGACAAGGCCACCCGAAGGCTCCAGCACTTCAACCGAGCCGCGTTTGACCAGATAGAGGCCGCTCAACGCATCGCCATTGTGGTAAATTTCTGCTCCGGCGGCATATTCGCGGCGGTCGAAAACGCCCGCGACGCGCACCAGATCATCCTTTGACAAGGTGTCATAGGGGTGGACGGTTTCCAGAAAGTTGATGATCGCGGCTTGCGACATGTTTATTTCCGTCGTCCTGAATTTCCTAGGGTCGCGCCCCCCCGACCAAAGCCGGGGGGCACGGTTGTTGTTTTAGTGGCCTGTGGCCCCACCGGCGCCTTTCGGCACGCGGATGGATTCTACAAGTTCCTGGATATGAGCCGGAGGCTCTTCCGTCGCGTTGGACACAAGGTAAGCAACGGCGAAGTTCGCCAGCGCACCAATTGGGCCAAATGATGCCGGCGGGATGCCGAAGATGTAGTTAGCAGCAACGTTATCCAACATGTTCGTACCAGGGATAAAGAACACACCCAGGTAGGTGAACAGGTAGGCGCAGGTAAGCAGCAGACCGGTAAGCATGCCCAGTGTCGCACCCATAGCGTTGATGCGCTTCGAGAAGATGCCCATCATCAGTGCCGGGAAGATAGTCGCAGCTGCCAGACCGAAGGCGAGAGCAACCGTTTGGGCGGCAAAGCCCGGCGGGTTGAGGCCAAGGTAGGTTGCAAGGGCAATCGCGCCTGCCATCGAGATACGGGCAGCAAGAAGTTCGCCCTTTTCCGAGATGTTAGGGTTGAGGTAGTCCTTGATAACGTCGTGGCTGATGGCCGAGGAAATGGCCAGCAACAGACCTGCAGCGGTAGACAGAGCAGCCGCAAGGCCACCGGCAGCGATCAGCGCGATCACCCAGCCCGGAAGCTGTGCGATTTCGGGGTTCGCCAGAACAAGGATATCGTTGTTATAGCTGAACTCGTTCCCGGCCCAGCCACGCTCGGTGGCAGTCGCCGCAAAGGCGTCGTTCTTGTCGTTGTAGAACTGAATACGGCCATCGCCGTTCTTGTCCTCAAACTTCAAAAGACCCGTAACTTCCCAGTTGCGCATCCAGTCTGGGCGCTCTTCGTAAAGAACGGCTTCACTCTGAGTGCCCTGCGGGTAGATGGTTGCAATGATGTTCAAACGTGCCATTGCACCAACGGCCGGGGCCGAGAGGTAAAGCAGCGCGATGAAAACCAATGCCCAACCTGCCGACCAACGTGCGTCCGAAACCTTCGGCACGGTGAAGAAGCGAATGATAACATGCGGAAGGCCCGCGGTGCCGATCATCAGCGACAGGGTGAAGAGGAACATGTTGAACATGGAAGTGTTCAGCGTGGTGTATTGCGCAAAGCCCAGCTCTCTTACGATCTGGTCAAGCTTGGTCAACAACGGCAGGCCAGATTCGGTATGGGTCGAGAACAGACCCAGGCCCGGGATCGGGTTGCCAGTCAGTTGCAGCGAGATGAAGACCGCCGGAATCGTATAGGCGGTGATCAGCACGATATACTGCGCCACCTGCGTGTAGGTGATGCCCTTCATCCCGCCCAGAACGGCATAGATGAACACAACCGCAGAGGCGATATAAAGGCCGGTGGAGCTTTCAACTTCCAAGAAGCGCGAGAAGGCAACACCTGCGCCCGTCATCTGCCCGATAACATAAGTCACCGAGATAACGATAAGCGAGACAACTGCCACCATGCGTGCTTTTTGGCTGTAGAAACGGTCACCGATGAACTGCGGCACGGTATATTTACCGAACTTGCGCAGGTAAGGGGCCAGCAACAGCGCCAACAGAACATAGCCGCCCGTCCAGCCCATAAGGAAGGAAGAGTTGCCATAGCCGACAGCCGCGATAAGGCCAGCCAACGAGATGAAGGACGCAGCCGACATCCAGTCAGCGGCTGTCGCCATGCCGTTGAGAACGGGATGAACGCCCCGGCCAGCAGTATAGAATTCCGCCGTAGTGGACGCGCGCGCCCAGATGGCGATCCCGATGTAGAGCGCAAAGGACGCGCCGACAACGAGAAGGTTAAGGGTATATTGATCCATTGTTGCTCTTCCTTATTCGTCCACGCCGTGTTCAGCATCGACCTTGTTCATTTTCCACGCGTAGAAGAAAATGAGGCCGAGGAACACGAGAATGGAGCCCTGCTGGGCAAACCAGAAGCCGAGGTCAGTGCCCCCGACAGCGATGCCCGAAAGCATGGGCCGAAGTAGGATGCCAAGCCCAAAGGATGCGACGAACCAAATCACCATAGAGATGGTAATGATCCGGATATTCGCAGCCCAATAGGCGTTGGACGATGATTTGTCCGCCATTTGCGTAACTCCCTGTTTTTTCCCTCTACCGCCCTCCGGAGTGGAAAGCGGCTCTCCCTTACTTACGCCACCACTCGTTTTACACTGGCCGACATCGCACCGGCGACCGAAGCGATGTCAGCCATCGCATCAACCTGTTCCAGAACGCCCCGACCTTTGTAATAGGTGATAAGCGGTGCCGTCTGTGCGTGATACGCAGCAAGCCGCGCCCCCGCCGTTTCGGCATTGTCGTCGGCGCGACGTTTGAACTCCGCGCCTCCGCATTTGTCGCAAACACCCGCTGACGCAGGCTGCTTGAACTCATCATGGTAACCTTCGCCACAAGAGGCGCAGGTATACCGGCCCGCGACGCGGGCAACCATCGATGCATCTTCGACTTTCATCGATATCACCGAATTCACGCGCTGTCCGGTGCTTGCCAGCAACCCGTCCAGTGCCTCTGCCTGCCCCGCAGTGCGGGGGAAGCCATCAAGAATAACACCGCGCTTGGTGTCGGGGTCGGTCATACGGTCCTTAAGAATTGCCAGCACGATATCGTCTGACACAAGACCACCTGCCTCCATTACCGACTTTGCCTTATTGCCCGCCTCGGTGCCTGCAGCGACGGCAGATCGCAACAGATCACCGGTCGAAAGCTGTACAAGGCCAAACGTCTCTTCCAGCATCCGCGCCTGAGTGCCCTTGCCGGCCCCGGGGGGGCCAAGCAAGATCAATACGGCGGGTGTTATGGGCATTGCAATCATCCGTATCAGCTCCGGTTCATGCGATTGTCGATCAGATCGTCAACCACTGACGGATCTGCAAGCGTTGAGGTATCTCCAAGGCTGCCAAAGTCATTCTCGGCAATCTTGCGCAAGATACGGCGCATGATCTTGCCCGAGCGGGTTTTCGGCAGGCCGGGGGCCCATTGGATCAGGTCCGGACTGGCAATCGGGCCGATTTCCTGACGCACCCACTTCACCAACTCTTTGCGCAGATCCTCCGTCGGCTCCACATCATTCATCAAGGTGACATAAGCGTAGATGCCCTGACCCTTGATTTCATGCGGATAACCGACAACAGCAGCCTCGGCGACACAGGAATGGGCAACAAGCGCGCTTTCCACTTCGGCGGTGCCCATGCGATGACCGGAAACGTTGATCACGTCATCGACGCGGCCGGTGATCCAGTAATAGCCATCGGCATCGCGGCGGCAGCCGTCGCCAGTAAAATAATAGCCCGGATATTGTGCGAAATAGGCCTCTTCAAAACGGGCATGATCACCCCAAAGGGTACGCATCTGGCCCGGCCAGCTGTCGGCAATGCAAAGCACGCCATCCGCCACGGTTTCGGACTGCACTGCGGCATTCGCCGGATCAAGGATGATCGGCTTGACACCAAAGAATGGCAGGGTTGCCGAGCCGGGCTTTTGCGGAATGGCACCCGGCAGAGGGGTGATCAGATGGCCACCAGTCTCTGTCTGCCAGAAGGTATCAACGATCGGGCATTTGCCCTTGCCGACATGGGTGTTGTACCAGTTCCACGCCTCGGGGTTGATAGGTTCGCCCACAGAGCCCAGCAGTTTGAGGCTGGAGAGGTCATGCTTTTCGACCCATTCCGGCCCCTGCGCCATCAGCGCGCGGATCGCAGTTGGGGCAGTGTAGAACTGGTTGACCTTATGCTTGGCGCATACCTCCCAGAAGCGGCCAGCATCCGGAAATGTCGGCACGCCTTCGAACATCAGCGTGGTCGCGCCATTGGCCAGCGGGCCGTAGATAATATAGCTGTGGCCAGTGACCCAACCCACATCTGCGGTACACCAGAACACATCGCCGTCATGGTAATCAAAGGTCACCTGATGTGTCATTGAGGCGAAAACCAGATAACCGCCAGAGGTATGCACAACCCCCTTCGGCTTGCCGGTGGAACCGGAGGTATAGAGTATGAACAGCGGATCTTCCGCACCCATCTCGACATATGAGCAATAAGGGGCGGCGGCGGCCATCTCGGCCTTCACATCGACATCGCGACCCTCAATCCAGGTGGTTTGATCGCCGGTATGCTTGACCACAAGGCATTTCACCCGGTCATTGCACCCCAGCAAGGCCGCATCGGCATTGGCCTTAAGTGCGGTTTTGCGGCCACCACGGGGCGCGAAATCGGCGGTAATCACGCATTTCGCGGCGGAATCGTTGATCCGGTTGGCAAGCGCATCCGGTGAAAATCCGGCGAAAACGATGGAATGGATGGCACCAATGCGCGCACAGGCCAGCATGGCATAAGCGGCCTCGGGGATCATCGGCATATAGATTACAACGCGGTCACCCTTTTGCACGCCTTGCGCCTTGAGCACATTGGCCATGCGGCAGGTGTTTTCCAACAGTTGCGAATAGGTGATGTGCTGGGCCGGAGTATCGGGGTGGTCCGGCTCCCAGATAATAGCGGTCTGGTTCGCGCGGGTCGTCATATGGCGATCAATGCAGTTGGCAGAAACGTTCAGATGCCCGTCTTCGAACCATTTGATCGAGACATTGCCCAAAGTGAAATTGGTGTCTTTGACCTTGGTGAAAGGCTTGATCCAGTCAATGCGCTTGCCCTGCTCGGCCCAAAAGGCAATCGGGTCCGCAACCGACGCAGCGTACATCGCCTCATAGCGCGCAGCATCAATATGGGCATTGGCGACAAACTCATCAGAAGCGGGATAGACCGATCCGGCCTGGACAGGTTGCGACATGACTGTTCCTCCTCAATTAGGACATTGCGATGCCCTACGGCAAGCCGCCGCGAAGTACGACAGCCACCTATCCCTTAATCGCACTATACCCCAACAGTCAATTTTTGCGTAACTCTTTTTGATTCAATGATTTTTCTGTAAATTTCTTTACTAATTTCAGGATCATTTTGTAAATCATGCAAATTATGTCAAATTAATGGCATTGTTTTTCAAGCTGATAGCCGTTCACAAACCGGTGATAATTTATGCGAGTTGCGGCACGACCCCGCCCGTCAAGGGGAAACATCGCTACGTTTTGCCGCAAACGATCCGCATCGGCAAAGCAGCGCCTATGCCTATCGCGGCCCGGATGCGTCGGGTGATTCGAGCTTGCTGACCGCAGCCATTTCCACTTCGACCGCCGCGATATCAGGCAGGTAAGTCACATGCGGTTCACACAGGCCGTGACCCTCTAAAACGCTGCGCACTTCAGCATTTGCTGCGGTAAAAAACAGCCGCCCGCCTTTACGCGCAGTATTGCGCGCCAAGAGTTTGAATGAGCGTGCGCCAGAACTGTCAATGAAAGGCACATCGGTGAAATCCACCGCAAAACCCTTGGGCGTATCGGCAATGCGATCCAGCACAGAGCCAAGCCGCGCCGCCGCGCCAAAGAAGTACGGACCGCGCAAATGGCAGACCACCAACTCCGGCGCACTGGCATCACTTGGGTCATAACGGCCTGTGGTTTCGCGCGGCTCCGCCCCCGCAGCTTCGGACATCCGACGAATGAACACCGCCCCACCAAGCGCCACCCCCACCACGATGCCCGACGTCAGATCGCGGAAAATCACAAGCGCGAAAGTGACCAACACGACCATCGCGTCAGAGCGGTTGGAACGGATCAACGCCCAAAGCTCCTCTTTCTCGGCCATGTTCCACGCAACGATAACCAAAACCCCGGCAAGCGCAGCCAGCGGAATATAGGCAGCAAGCGGGGCAGCAAGCATCATAAAACCAAGCAAGAAAAGTGCATGCAGCATCCCCGATACCGGACCACGAGAGCCCGCGCGCACATTGGTTGCGGTGCGCGCAATCGTGCCCGTTACACAAAACCCGCCAAAGAGGGAGGCCCCGATATTGGCCACGCCCTGCGCGACCAGTTCCGCGTTGGACCGATGCCGCCGCCCGGTCATGCCATCGGCAACAACCGCCGATAAAAGCGTCTCAATCGCCCCCAACAAGGTGAAACTGAAAGCCCATGGCAAAGCCTGCCAAACGGCATCACCGGAAAACGCAGGTAAAGCCGGGCGCGGCAAGGTGGCGGGCAGGCCCCCAAATCGAGTGCCGATGGTTTCAACCTGAAACCCGAACCCTGCAACCAACACAGAGGAAATAACGACCGCCAGCAAAAGTCCCGGCCAGTGTGGTCGCCACCGTTTTGTTGCCAGAATGACAGCCATCGTGGCCACCGAGACAAAGCAGGCCGCCAGCGTCACCGATGCCCGCGCGTGCCAAAGGACAGGGATCTTGTCCAGCAATTCCCCCGGCTCCACCTCACCCGGAGTCAGGCCCAAAAAATCGCGCATCTGGCTGGCAAAGATGATCACGGCGATGCCAGCGGTAAAGCCCACGGTCACAGGATACGGGATAAAGCGGATGTAACTGCCAAGCCGCAGCAAGCCTGCGCCGATCAGCATGAAACCCGACAAGAATGTCGCCAGCAGCAACCCGTCCAGCCCGCTCGCGGCCACACAGGCCGAGACAAGCACAATGAATGCCCCCGCAGGCCCGCCAATCTGAAACTGCGAGCCACCGAGCGCCGAGACAAGGAACCCGCCGACAATCGCCGAATAAAGTCCTCGCTCCGGCCCGACGCCGCAGGAAATGGCGATGGCCATTGAGAGGGGAAGCGCCACAATCGCCACGGTCAGGCCAGCCAAAGCATCCGCCTGTAAATCGCGGTACCCATAGCCTTCGCGCAAGACCGATACGAGTTTCGGCAAAAATTCCGGCGTAGTTGGCTGCGGTTCTGAACGGGTTGTTTTGGGCATGCTCGGCCTGTAACACTCTGCATATCAACCAGCACCACAGCACAACGCATTGTCAAGCATAGTGCAACGCGAAAGACCCTTCATGCCACAACGGCCAGACCCTACCCCACCGGCAAACGACGCCGACATGGCGATGGCGCGCAGCTTTTTGCAATTGCCGCATGCGGCCCTGTCTTATCTGGGCGCTGACGGTTTACCCGCAATCAGCCGTATCGCGCTGGGGCTGGATGGCGATGGCGCACCGCTCACCTTAATCTCGGCGCTTGCGCCCCATTTTGCGGGGCTGCGCGCTCAACCTGCATGTGCGCTGTTGTTGGGAGAGCCGGGGCCAAAGGGTGATCCGCTGACGCATCCGCGGCTGATGCTGCGAGCGCGCGCCTGCTTTGCCAATGCCGCAGAGCGCCAAAGCCTGCGCGATCTGTGGTTATCCAACCACCCAAAAGCCAAGCTCTACATCGATTTCACCGATTTTGCCTTTGTACGGCTGCAGCCCGTCGACGCGCTTTTAAATGGCGGATTTGGCAAGGCGAGCCGGCTTTCGACAGATGACTTGCGGGCACGACCTGCCTGAACCCACACGTGAAAAAGGCGGGCATTGGCCCGCCTTTTTCCGTATCGCGTAAGCTCAGTTCGGGTTGTCACACCGGATTGTTGCCTGAACCCGCCCGCGCAAAGCGCGCGGCCAACGCAGATTCACATACCGCCCAGACACACCCTGTTCCGTTTCAGCATAGGGCACGCGTAATCGATGACATTGGCCACCGTGCGAATAGCGTTCTCCATCGTCAAGGATTGCAGGTTCCGCGCCCTGGATCCGAAAGGCAAGTAGCCGCCGGTATCCACAGCCCAAGTATCCGCCTCCGTGTTCTGATCATGTTGAATTGTCACTGGGCTTTGCGTGATCTGATTGATGCCGTTGTAGGCGTTGGCCTCAATAATCACATTGCGAAAGCGCGCATAATCCAGTGTGGCATGGGTAGTGTCCACGCCTTCGATCCGGTCGATAGTGGTGTTCACCGTGCGGAACACGTTGTCGTTCATCGCAAAACCATTAATGAAATGGCCGGGGCCATAGGGGGTAACAATGAAGTACTTGAACGACGTGGCTGTGTCGTTACAGGTGAAAATATTGCCCGTCACCGTCAACCCGCCAAAGGAGAACTCAGAGCTGAATTCTGGTGCTGGGTCATGCTCATTACCCCATTCAATAAAGCAATTGTCGACGTAGTTTCCGGTGATCAATGTCTTGATATTGGTCGAGGTAAACACGATCCCCGCGCGGCGCACCCCTGCTGATTCATCATCGCCCTGAAAGAAGTGGTTGCCGATGATCATATTGCCCGAGCCGCTAAGAACAGCGAAATGCGCAAAGCGAACAATGCGGTTATCGCGAATTTTGGGGTCGTTCGAATTGACGTTCATTGCGATCGACGTGCGGTCTTGTACCCGAAGCGGCTGCTCATTCGACAAGAACTGACATTGGTCGACGAACATACCCTGACAACCCTCACCGATAGAGGTGATGCCCCGGTCCTTGGGTTTATTGAACGTGCAATCAGCGAAACGGAAGCCGATACCTGCAGGCGGCAACATCACTGCACTTGCCCTGCCGTTGCACTGGAACTCCACATCCGTGATCTCAAATCGACCAAGTTTTGCAAAGCCGCTGTAATCAAGCAGGTACTGAAATCGCGTGAAGGTAAAGGTTCGCGTTCCCGCAGCGCCCCAAAGTGGTCGGCTCAGTTCAATCGTGCCTGCGCCGACATCCTTGGAGGCGACATAGATTTCACGCCCCACGCCTGTTCCCGTCACCAGAGAGCCGACGACGATATTGGCCACATTCACCACATTTGTCAGCCGCATCGCATTGGTCGCCGGCGTATAGGTGGCAACGGATGTCGCGATCTGCGTATTCCACCCTGTCGAGTTGGCCGCTTCCAACATGCCATTAGACAAAACTCTGCGTTGCACAAGCGTGTCCAAGCCCGAGATAGCCGCTACATTCACCGGATTGTTCAGCAAAATGCGACGCCCGCTCAGATCGAACACCGAATGGTCGGTAAAGTAGAACAACACCTGAAGACCGCGCCGGAAGCCTTCTTCCTCATCCCCAAAGGCAGCCTCATACGTGTCCATGTTATAGTCACGGGTACAAGACAGCCGGAATTGCGACGGCATTACCACGGTACCCTCGAACCGAACCTTGGTGGTAAAGGTCACATTTGTGTTCAGAAAATAAGTCCCTCTGGACACCAAAACCGAAAGGCTGTTGTCGCGTGCAAAGGTATCGGCCGCGTCAAAAGCCGGGGCGTCATCGGTAACCCCGTCGCCCCTTGCGCCGAAATCGCGCACATCAACCCAATCCATCAAATCGCGCAGGAAGGCCGAGGTGATATCCTCAATCTCAATATCGTCGATCCGCACCACACCGCCGTTGGAACCTGTCAGATCAAAGCCAAAATGGCCGTAAACAGGTGTTGCCCCCCAAGCCATATCTACGCCCGAACGGTTGCCCGTGGCGATGATCGCCGACACCGTTACCACTTCTCCATAGCTGGTCAGCGCGACCGTCGGCCCGGTCTGCAGAACGCTGGCGACATTTGTGTTATTCGCTGCCCCGGCCCAACCTGCGATGCGTACGCTTGGCAAATTGCCCGAGATCGCCTTGACCCGTGCAGTCACCCGCAAATAAAGCCCCGGAATGATCGGGGTTTCGCCAAAAGATCGTAACGATTGCGCGGTTGATGTCTTTTGCAGCTCCAGACAGCCGCCAAAATCCTAATCCGCAGGTACGAAGGCCGCATTCGGCTGCCCGGCATAACTGCCAGATCCCGGCGTGCCATCTTCACGCGACCACAGATTAAGCCCTGCCGAAAACGGGGCGGGCATCAGCACCAGCCCGTCGGTAATTGCCTTGTTCATTGATCCAAACCCTCACGTTTTGTGCGCTTCTTGCACGGCAAGCCCATCCGGGGCTCGCCACGACAGGGGCCAGAATTAGCGAAGCGGGGTTAATTCGGCTTGAGAGCAGCGTTCGCAGACCCAAGCAGCGCGCAACGCCTTTTGCTTGGCGCCCTCAGTTTGGAGCGGCGATCTTGGCCAAAACTTTGGCGGCGGCACTATCTGGCGTGATATCACCATTGGCGACCGCATCGCCGGCCTTGCACATCATCGCGCGGATATCCGGGCTTGCCGTTAGCGCGGCCAAAAGGCCTTGGCGTACCTCGTCTTCAAACCAATGGCGGGATTGCTGGGCCCGGCGGGCATCCCAATGGCCATTGTCGCGCCGCCACTGGGCCAGGGCGCGCATCTCCTCCCATGCCTTTGCCAAGCCCACGTCCTGAATCGCAGAAACCGTCAAGGCCTTTGGAACGCCGTCCGGGTCTTGCGGGCGGCGGCGCAGCAGGCGCAAGGCCCCCGCGTAATCGGCACAGGTGCGCAGGGCAGCAGGTTTCAAATCACCATCGGCTTTGTTGACCAAAATGATATCGGCCATTTCCATGATACCGCGCTTGACGCCCTGCAATTCATCGCCCCCCGCCGGGGCGAGAAGTAAGATGAACAGGTCCGAAAGCTCAGCCGCCACGGTTTCCGATTGGCCAACCCCCACAGTTTCAATCAACACCACATCAAACCCCGCGGCTTCACATAAACCCACCGCCTCACGCGTGCGCCGCGCCACTCCGCCCAGATGGGTTTGGCTCGGCGACGGCCGGATGAACGCCAAAGGCTCGCGGCTCAACCGCTCCATCCGCGTCTTATCCCCCAGAATGGACCCCCCCGAGCGTGCCGAAGACGGGTCCACCGCCAACACCGCCACCCGCAAGCCTTGGCCCACCAGCATCAACCCAAAGCTTTCAATGAAGGTCGATTTGCCAACCCCAGGCGTGCCGGAAAGCCCGATGCGCAGCGCTTGCCGTCCGGTCTCGCGCAGCCGGTTTGCCAGTTCCAAAGCCAACGCACGATGATCCGCCCGCCCCGATTCCACCAACGTTATGGCCCGCGCCAAGGCGCGCCGGTCACCTGCGGCGACCTTATCTGCAATCTCTGAAACATCCATGTTGCGACTCCGGCAAGGTTTCGCTCAATTCAAGGGCAAGGTGACGACTTTGTCATCTTCCCCCCCAAGCTTTGGGGTTTTTTGCCCCGCATGGTGCCTATATGCCAGAGAGAACAGAAGAATACGCACAAAAGGATCAATGTTCGCATGATCAAATCTGTTCTCATCGCCGCCCTCGCCCTCGGCGCGGCGCTTCCTGGCGCCGCTGTGGCAGAGCGTACTGAGGACAATGCCACTTTTCACGTTGTGATCCGTGGCATCAGCGCCGCTTCTCTAAGCTTTTCAGCCGTGCAGGATGGCAATCGCTATGCCGTTTCCGGCCTGTTGAAAAGCACAGGCATCGCCGCCCTGTTCCGCAAGATCAGCTACAGAGCCACCGCCAAGGGGGCGGTGTCCCGCGCGCACCACACGCCCTTTAGCTATGTAGAGCAAGCCGACACCGGCAAGAAAAAATCGACCAGCACGATGTCTTATTCGCGCGGCGTGCCCAGTGCCGTACAATACATGCCCCCACGCGAGGGCCGCAGCAAAGATGTCGATCCCGCAACCCAAGGCGGCACTGTCGATACCTTAACCGCCCTTTACGCCATTCTGCGCGATGTCGATGCTGGGCAGGAATGCAAAGTCAGCCTGAAAATGTATGACGGCCGTTATGTCAGCAGCATTGCCATATCCAAGCCCAAAAAGGCGGACGACTCTGTGATTTGTGAAGGCCAGTACGTCCGCATCAAGGGATTTTCCGCCAAGGAAATGGCCGAACATACCACATTCCCCTTCACGCTGACCTATCAGCCGCTGACCAATGGTCGCATGCGGGTGACAGAGGTCGTGATGAAATCCATCTATGGCAATGCGGCGATGAAACGCCGATAAAGGCCCGGTGAGACAATCCGATCAAACCCTTCCCATCGACGAGGCGCTTCCCCGCCTGATCGACGCCCTGCGCATCCGCAAAATGGCAGTGCTGCAAGCGCCCCCGGGTGCAGGCAAAACCACACGCGTGCCGCTCGCGATGCTGGATGCCGGGTTGTGCGCTGGCCGCATCTTGATGCTCGAACCCCGCCGCCTCGCCGCCCGCTCCAGCGCTGAGCGCATGGCCGAAACGCTGGGCGAGCCAGTGGGCCAAACGGTGGGCTACCGCGTGCGGGGCGAGGCAAAGGTCAGTCGCACCACGCGAATCGAGGTGGTAACAGAAGGCATCCTGACGCGGATGATCCAGTCTGATCCGGGGCTTGAAGGCATCGGCGCGCTGATCTTTGATGAATTTCACGAACGCAGCCTGAACGCCGATCTGGGCCTCGCCCTCGCGCTGGAGCTGCGGGCCGCCCTGCGCGAAGACCTCATTTTGCTGGTGATGTCGGCCACGCTGGATGCAGCCCCGGTTGCCGCCTTATTGGGGGATGCGCCGCTGATCACCTCCGAAGGACGCGCCTATCCGGTGGAGACCCGCTGGCTGCCCCGCCCCCTGCCCCCCCGCGCACGACTGGAGGCGGAAACGGCGGCGCTGATCCTGCAAGCGCTGGAGGAATGCCCCGAGGGCGGGTTGCTGGCCTTCCTGCCCGGCGAAGGCGAAATACGCCGGGTTGAAGGTGCGCTGAAGGGCCGGCTGCCCGAGGGCTGCACGGTGCGCCCGCTTTACGGCGCGATGAGCTTTGCAGATCAACGCGCCGCCCTTGCCCCACAGGCCACAGGGCGCAAAATTGTGCTGGCAACAGCAATCGCCGAAACCTCGCTGACCCTGCCCGATATCCGCGTGGTGGTGGATGCGGGCCGATCCCGCCGCGCGCGGTTTGATCCCAATTCCGGCATGTCGCGGCTGGTCACCGAACGCGTCACCAAGGCCGAGGCCGAACAGCGCCGGGGCCGCGCGGGCCGGGTGGCGGAAGGCACCTGCTACAGGCTCTGGACCCGTGGCGAAGAAGGCGGCCTTGCCCCCTTCCCCCCCGCCGAGATCGAGGCGGCAGACCTGACACCGCTGGCACTGGAACTGGCGCTTTGGGGCGGCGGCGAGGGGCTGGCCTTTCTGACGCCGCCCAATCCCGGTGTGATGACCGAGGCCCATGCCCTCCTCACCGCGCTTGGCGCTATGAAAGCAGGCCGCATCACCGACCATGGCCGCGCGCTGGCCGCTTTGCCGCTGCACCCGCGCCTTGCCCATATGTTGCGGACGGCTGGTGCCGGGCCGGATGCCGCCACCCTCGCCGCCCTTCTGGCCGAGCGTGATCCCGTGCGCGCCGCCCCGCCGGACCTTGGCCTGCGCCTTGCCGCCATCGCCAACCCCGGCAGGTTTGAGGCCAATCACCCCTTTACCGCCGATCGCGGCGTGGTAGAGCGTATCCGCATTGAGGCCAAGCGCCTAACCCAAAGCCAAACACCCAGCGACCTAAGCCCCGGCCAACTCGCCGCTCTCGCCTACCCAGACAGGATCGGCCTGCGCCGTAAGGGCGATGCGCCGCGCTACATCCTATCGGGGGGAAAAGGGGCCGTGATGGAAGAAGGCACACCGCTGGCAGGCCACCGCCTGATCGTCGCAACCGATCTGGACGGCGATGCGCGCGAGGCAAAAATCCGGCAGGCTGCACCCTTGGCCGAGGCCGAGTTGCGCGCGCTTTATGCCGATCAGATCGCTTGGCAGGACGTTTGCGAATGGTCCAAACGCGATGGCAAGATTATCGCGCGGAGGCAGGAACGTTTTGGTGCGCTGGTTTTGGATGATCGCATCTGGCCCGATGCCCCACCCGAGGCGATGGCCCGCGCGGCCCTTGAAGGCCTGCGCCTGATTGGCCTGCCATGGTCATCCGCGGCCACGCGGTTGCGCGCACGCGTGATGCTATGCCGCCGTGATGGGGCTGAATTGCCAGATGTCTCGGATGCGGCCTTGCTGGCCGATGGCGATTGGCTTCTGCCCTATCTGACCAAGGTGAAAACCGAAGCCCAGCTGCGCGGCCTTGATCTGAGCGATGCCCTGCGCGCCCATCTGGGCTGGGAGGCCACGCAACTGCTTGATCGGCTAACGCCCAGCCATTTCACCACGCCCTTGGATCGGCGCATCCCGATAGATTACGATGGCGAGGCACCGGGGATCGAGTTGCGGTTGCAAGAGCTTTTTGGCGTCACTACGCATCCGACCGTTGGGCCAAAATCGCTGCCGCTGCGTATCACGCTACTGTCACCGGGAGGCAAGCCTGTGCAGGTGACGATGGATTTGCCGGGGTTCTGGGCCAACTCATATGCCGATGTGCGCAAGGATATGCGCGGGCGCCACCCACGCCACCCTTGGCCCGAAGACCCGCGTGAGGCCGATCCGACCCTACGTGCCAAACCGCGCGGAACCTGAAACGGCGTAATTACACACGTCAGCATCACCTACTCCAACGCATCAATTGCGTGGAAAAAACACCTAGAGCCGGTCAGAAAGGTCGCTGGTAGAGACAATCTCTGCGAACGCGGCCAAACTGCCCAAAGTCACCGACAACACCGTCTCGGGGTCATGCGCCACGCCGTCCGGCCCTGTCACGCCAAAACCAAAGACCGCCTCCTTGGGCAGCAGGACCGTGAATCCAAGATTGGCTGCCATACGCAGCGTGCTGGCCACACAATAATTCACCGCCGCCCCGATGATAACCAGCCGCACGATGCCAGCATCTCGCAAATGATCCTCAAGCCCGGTCCCAATGAACGCCGAGGAACCGCGTTTGACGAAAAGCATCTCAGTGGGTAGCGGGGCGGCGCAAGGCATCACCCCACCCCCCGGCGTGCCGAGACGGAAGCCCGATTTCGGGTTGGGGTCATCGTGGTGAACATGGATTACCGGCACGCCCTTGGTGCGAAACAGGGCCAGAACCCCCGCGATCCGCGCCTCAGCATCGGGGTTGGAACGCGGAATGCCCGCCGCTGTGCGGCGCGCGAATTCCATCTGACAATCAATCACCAAAAGTACTGTGCGCATGGCTCAGCGCTCAAGACACCAGCGCATCACCGCCTTTTGGGCGTGCAGACGATTCTCTGCCTCGTCAAAAATCACCGAGTGGGGGCCATCCATCACGGCACTTGTCGCCTCGTCATTGCGATGGGCGGGCAGGCAATGCATGAACAAAGCATCGGGCTTGGCCTTTGCCATCAGCGCTTCATTCACCTGATATCCCCGTAATTGGTTATGGCGGCGCTCCTTGGCGGATTCCGGGTCATGCATGGACACCCAAGTGTCCGTGACAACCAAATCGGCACCTTCGACGGCCTTTGCCGGGTCCCGCTCTATGCTGACCCGCACGCCTTTTTCGCGCGCAAACCTGATCCATTCCGCCTCTGGGTCCAGCGTTTGCGGCCCGGTGAAGGTGAAATCAAAGCCAAACTGCCCCGCTGCATGCAAGAAAGAAGCCGCTACGTTATTGCCATCGCCAACCCAGACCACCTTCTTGCCCACAATCGGTCCACGGTGCTCTTCATATGTCATCACATCAGCCATGATCTGGCAGGGGTGTGTGCGGTTGGTCAGCCCGTTGATGACCGGAACCGTCGCGTGCTCCGCCATTTCCTGCAACGTTGCTTCCTCAAAGGTACGGATCATGATGAGGTCCACATAGCGGCTCAGGACACGGGCAGTATCGGCGATGGTTTCGCCATGACCCAATTGCATTTCCTTGCCCGACAGCACCATCGTCTGCCCACCCAATTGGCGCACGCCCACGTCAAAGGATACGCGGGTACGGGTAGAAGGCTTTTCAAAGATCAGCGCAACCATATGGCCTGCCAGCGGTTGCACATCATCGGGCGTACCTTTGGGGCGACCGTTGCGTGCAACTTTCATTGCATGGGCGCTATCGATCATAGCCCGGAGTTCGGTGGCGTCAGTGGTGTGGATATCAAGGAAATGTTTCATCGTTTTGCTTTCTGGTGCGCGCCGGGGGGCCAGCCCCCCGGACCCCCCGGGATATTTATGCCGAAAAGAAAGGGATCAGGCAGGGTTTGCCTCTGTTAGCGTAGTTGCTGCTTTGTCCAATCGGGCCAGCGCCTCAGCGATGTCAGCATCCGGGATGTTTAGGGCGGGGAGCAGGCGGACCACGTTGTCAGCGGCAGGAACAGTGAGCAGGTTTTCCGCGTAATTTGCTTTGACCACATCCGTGTTCGTTGCCTTGCATTTCAGGCCCAAAATCAATCCCGTGCCGCGCACAGACTCATACACCTCAGGGTGCGAGGCCACGAGGCCTTCAAGCCCTTGGCGGAACATCGCGGCCTTGCGGTTCACCTCGGCCAGAAAGGCCGGGTCGGTCACGATTTCCATCACCTTCGTCCCCACAGAACAGCCCAAAGGATTGCCGCCATAGGTGGAGCCGTGGGTGCCTGCGACCATGCCTGAGGCCGCGTTTTCGGTGGCAAGCACGGCACCCAAAGGAAAGCCGCCGCCGATGCCTTTGGCGACCATCATGATATCAGGCGTTACCCCGGCCCATTCATGGGCAAAAAGCTTACCCGTCCGGCCCACGCCGCATTGCACTTCGTCCAGGATCATCAGCGCGCCGGTTTCATCGCAAAGGTCCCGTAGCCCTTTGAGGCAAGCATCGGGCAGAACACGAATACCACCCTCGCCCTGGATCGGTTCAAGCATGACCGCTGCAGTCTTTTCGGTAAGCGCAGCACGCAGCGCATCGTGGTCGCCAAAGGGCAGCGTGCGGAAGCCGGGCATCAGCAGGCCAAAGCCCTTCGTCATCTTTTCCGAGCCAGCGGCGGCAATTGCCCCGGTGGAACGACCATGGAAGGCGCCCTCAAAGGTCAGTATCTCAATCCGCTCAGGCTGGCCTTTTTCATACCAATATTTGCGCACCATCTTGATGGCCAGTTCCGCCGCTTCCGTGCCGGAATTGGTAAAAAACACAGTATCCGCAAAGCTATGCTCCACAAGCAAATCCGCAAGTCGCTGTTGCTGGGGGATTTGATAGAGGTTGGAGACATGCCAAAGCTGGCTTGCCTGCGCCGTTAGCGCAGCCACCAGATCGGGATTTGCATGGCCTAGGGCGTTTACCGCAATGCCCGCACCCAGATCGAGGTAGCGCGCGCCATCGGTCGTCGTCAGCCAAGAGCCTTCACCTTTTTCAAAGGCCAAAGGGGCACGATTATAGGTCGGTAAAACAGAAGGGATCATCGCATGGTCCTTATGTGGAAGGCTTAGCCGTGCCAAAGCCGGGCGGCCAAGTCAACGTGAATTGGGGGTAGTTGGGGGAATTGGGTGCCAAAAAGGCAGGTGTGATCAGTCGCGCGCGCGTGTTAACGTCGGCGTCGGGGCAGTTGGAAAAGGCTGGCCTTTGTGATCATGGGTGCATTCGTAAGACTGGGAGCGGGCGAAGTAAAGCGCGATGCAGGGCGCACGCCATAGTTTGTGGTACAATCCCTTGTAACTGGGCCTTGGGGAATGTATCTAAGGCAGTCACTGCTAAATTGGGGCGATCAAGCGCCATCCTACGCGCAAGACTTGGCGCGCCCCCAACACCGGAGATCGGCATGTCCTGGACAGATGAGCGTGTTGAAACGCTTAAGAAAATGTGGGCGGAGGGCCAAAGCGCCAGCCAGATCGCAAAGGAATTGGGCGGCGTTACGCGCAATGCGGTGATCGGCAAGGTGCACCGTTTGGGCCTGTCGAACCGGGTAACTGGCGGCGCGAGCAAGGAAGAGCCCGAGGCAGAGGTTACGACGCCCGCGGCGGCGCGTGCCGAGACCCAAGCACGGCCAGCAGAGACCCCTCGTGTGGCCGAGCCGAAACCTGTCCCACGTCCTTCCGCACCCGTGAACCCCACGGTTGCGCAGGTTGTCAACAATGTCACGCCGCTGCCGTTGCGCAAGTCCATCGTGCCTGCGGGGCAGCCTTTGCCCCCGCAACCCTCGGCCAATGAGATCAGCCCCGAAGCGCTGGCTTCAGTGCGAGAAGTCGAGAAAACTTCCAAGAAAATCAGTCTGATGGAGCTGACCGAGCGGACCTGCAAATGGCCAGTCGGCGACCCGGCGACAGAGGATTTCTGGTTCTGCGGCCTGCCTTCCACCCCCGGCAAGCCCTATTGCGAGGCGCATGTCGGCGTGGCGTTCCAGCCGATGAGCGCGCGGCGGGATCGTCGGCGCTGAATGCGCCCGCTGATCGACCCGAATGACCCGTTTTTCCGCCGCCCGGCAACACGCTGGGCGGTGTCTCTGTTTCCGCTGGGCTGGGCCGGGTTTGAGGCCTATCTGGGCAGCTATGTCTGGGCAGCTTTGTTTGCTATAACAGGGGCTTACGCAGCATATATGCTGCTGTGGAAAGGCCCGTCAGCCTGAGAATTTGGGGCAGTTTACACGGCCCCGCATTTCACCACTATCACCGCGCCATGTGCTTGCGATAATGCGGCAGCCGGTCAGTTCGGGCACCAAATCTATCATCGTAGCCCGAATGGCCTGATGCTCTTCACGACGGGCATAGCCGAGACGGATCACCTCAGCCATATTTCCCTTTAGAAACACGGTATAAGGCCGCCCTTCACGGGTGGCGTCAAACCGCTGGGCGCCGAACATGGCGGGGTTGGGCTGCGCGCCGCAGGCCGCGAGGAGGAGGAGGATCAGCAGGTTTTTCATCCTCCCAATCTCCTCGGATCACGGTTAATTTGGGGTTAATTTTCGGGATCAAGACCCGCAATATCGCGTGTTATTCGCGTAGTTTTTCCGTGCCACACCCGTGCATACACATTTTCGCAGCCCCCGCGGGGGAAATGGATGGCTTCGGCCCGGATCCTCTGGGCGCGGATGAGCGCTCCCCGGAGCCGGAAGCTCCGGGGATTGGACGGACGTTGCAATATGTAGGGCGGGGTGGAAGCCCACTCCGCACAGGACTTCAGATCAAGATTTCAAGCAGTTCTGCCACGCCGACAAGCCCGACCAGAACCGAGGAAGACATCTTCAGCCCCGGCAGGTTGCGGGCCTTGATCGCCTTGCCATAGACCGTCGCGGACATGTCGTCATCCATGTCGCTGCGCAACGCGATCATATCGTCCAGCGCCGAGCCCCCGGCCAAAACGCCATAGGCGGTATTGGCGATGACCAGCATCACCAGACCGGAGGAATACGTGCCCGGCCCAAGATGGATAACCGCCGCCACGACGGCAAAGACAAACATGGTGGTGCGCATGATGTCGTAATAATTCGACGTCCGCGCCAGCAAGATTTTCGTGCGATGTTCTGGTGTCATTGTTCCCTCTTCCCTTTGATCCCGGTTCACCCGGGTGAGGAGAGTGTAGCATGGATTTTGGGATTTTTTGGGGGGGGTGGGGTTAGGTGCGCTGAAGCGCACCCTACGGGGTTATACGTTGGAACAGAGGGGAGCTTACTCAACCGTGTGGACACGCGAATGGCAAGCCATTCGCTGCCGCCCACCAACTCTAAAGATGGACAGCTTAGCTGTCCATCTTTAGAGCGCTAATAAACGCCTCTTGCGGGATCTCGACCTTGCCGAACTGGCGCATCTTTTTCTTACCCGCCTTCTGCTTTTCCAGCAGCTTCTTTTTGCGGGTCGCATCGCCGCCATAACACTTGGCGGTCACATCCTTGCGCATGGCCGACAGCGTCTCACGCGCGATCACGCGACCGCCAATCGCGGCCTGGATCGGGATTTTGAACATGTGGCGGGGGATCAGGTCTTTGAGTTTTTCGACCATGGCGCGGCCGCGGGCCTCGGCCCGGTCGCGGTGGACCATCATGCTCAGCGCATCGACCGGCTCATCGTTTACTAGGATCGACATTTTGACGAGGTGATCCTCGCGGTATTCGGAGATCACGTAGTCAAAGCTCGCATAGCCTTTGGAGATGGATTTCAGCCGGTCGTAGAAATCAAACACCACCTCGGCCAGCGGCAGGTCATAGACGACCATGGCGCGGGAGCCGGCGTAGCTCAGGTCCATCTGGATGCCGCGACGGTCCTGGCAGAGTTTGAGGACATCACCGAGATATTCATCAGGCACAAGGATGGTGGCCTTGATGCGCGGCTCGTCGATATGGTCCACCAGCGTGAGGTCGGGCATGTCAGCGGGGTTGTGCAGGTCGCGCACCTCACCGTCGCGCATGTGGAGGTGGAAAACCACGGAAGGCGCGGTGGTGATGAGGTCGAGGTCATATTCGCGTTCCAGCCGGTCGCGGATCACCTCAAGGTGCAGCAGGCCGAGGAAGCCGCAGCGAAAGCCAAAGCCAAGGGCAGCGGAGGTTTCCATTTCGGAGGAAAAGCTGGCGTCATTGAGTTGCAGCTTTTCAATCGCGTCGCGCAGAGCGTCAAAATCATTGGCATCAACCGGGAAGAGGCCGCAGAACACCACGGGCTGCGCGGGTTTGAAGCCCGGCAGCGGGGTTTCGCAGCCCTTCTTCTCAGAGGTGATGGTATCACCAACGCGGGTGTCGCGGACCTGTTTGATGGAGCCGGTCCAGATGCCGATTTCGCCGGGGCCAAGTTCGGCGATATCAACCATTTGCGGTTTGAGCACGGCGAGTTT
>CALEMZ010000276.1 GCA_937910975.1 uncultured Pseudorhodobacter sp.
TTTCATCGGCCATCCGGCAGTTGGAAGAGCAGTTGGGCGTGCAGCTGGTATTTCGTGGCTCGCGCTTTCGGGGGCTGACGCCGGAAGGCTTGCGCGCACTGGATTTGGCGCGGCAGATCGTGGGCGATGCCCGCGCGCTGAAGGCCGAGATGCGGGCGGCAAAGGAAGGGCTGACCGGGGTGCTCCGGCTCGGGGTTATCCCCACGGCCTTGCCGATGGTGGCCGAACTGACAGCACCTTTTGCCAAGCGCCACCCGGCGGTGCGGTTGCAAATCTTCTCGCACACTTCGGCCGAAATTTTGGCGGGGATAGAGCGGTTGGAACTGGATGCCGGCCTGACCTATCTGGACAATGAGCCTTTGGGACGGGTAATCTCGGCACCGGTCTACACGGAGTATTATCGGCTGCTTTGCGCCAAAGACTCTGCCATGGCGGGCAAAGCACAAGTGACATGGGCCGAAGTAGCGACGCTGCCATTATGTTTGTTGACCAGTGACATGCAAAACCGGCGGATCATCAATCTGCAATTGGCCGAGGCTGGTACGCGCGTGAATGCGCGGGTGGAAAGCAACTCCTCCATCGCGCTGATTGCACATGTGCGCACAGGCGATTGGGCCTCGGTGGTGCCAATGGGGCTGGCGCAAATGGTCACCGGCGGAGAGCTTGCAGCCATCCCCATCGTGGAGCCTGAGGCGGAGCATCAGGTGGGGCTGGTAGCCGCACCGCGAGACCCGCTGACGCCAATGGTCGAGGCGCTGTTTGTCCTTGCACGGCGCAGATGGCGAGGCTGAGCTAGCGTAAAAAACTCAGTGGGGCCCGATCTTACAAGCCTACGCTGCCCCCGGAGGCGCAATAATGACGATTAAAGGCACCATCAAACCGTCATACGGCACCCTGTCGTCGCGGAATTTTAATCCCATGATGATCGCATATCCACTTCCCCCTATGCCAAGGCTCTCGCTGCCCCAGCTTTGCGCCTAGCCCTTCCGCGGAAACCATCTGGAGAAACCATTGGGAAACGAAGTCGACAATAAAATGCACGGCATTGCCTTGATGGTCTTGTCGATGGCCGGATTTGCCGTTGCCGACGTATTTATCAAATTGGCATCTGGCACAATGTCGCCCGCTCATACGACGTTCTTGCTGATGGGCGGCGGCGGGATCGTTTTTGCGGCAATCGCAAAAAGCCAGGGCGAAGCATTGCTTGACCGCAAAGCCTTTGCCCCAATTTTGTTGCTTCGCTATCTGACCGAGATCATTGGAACCTTTAGCATCGTTCTGGCACTGGCAACGGCACCGCTCTCCACGGTGGGTGCCGTCCTTCAGGCCGCCCCCCTTGTGGTCACCGTCGGTGCCGTGATGTTTTTGGGCGAGCGGGTAAGCTGGAGCCAGTGGGCCGCAATTGCTCTTGGATTTATCGGTGTGTTGTTGATCATCCAACCCGGTGCCGAAGGGTTTCAGATCACTGCCCTTTGGGCCGTCGTGGCGGTGCTGGGTTTCTCAGGACGCGACCTGACAATCCGGCTGGCACCGCCGGGCATGGCATCGTCCCGGTTGGCAACCTACTCGATGGCAGCCGCCATACCCTTTGCGATTGTGTGGTGCCTCAAAACTCAGGGAACCCTGCTGCCACCGGAAGCGAACTGGGGATATGTCGTGGCCATGGTTGGCTTTGGCGCGGCAGGATACCTGCTGTTGATCACCTCAATCCGGTCCGCCAAAGTCTCCGTTGTCGCGCCCTTCCGGTATGCGCGATTGGTCTTTCTGATGCTATTGGGTGCTTTGGTCTTTGGCGAACGTCCGGATGCTCCGGTGCTTTTGGGCGCGGCATTAATTGTTGGCTCAGGCGTTTTCACCATGTGGAATGGCCGCATAAAATAACAATGGCGGGTATAGTTCTGCCTGGGCGGCATCGTGAGGCAAGGGCTGAAGAACGACGTCCGCCAAGGCCGGGCTTCGGGTCCCAAAGCGGCCACATCGCACCCTCGGCCCGCGAACGGTCCTGATCCTAGTCGTAGTTCCGAAGATCCTCGATCACTTTGCCATCATTGGGCAGCGACCCTGGCGGAACCAGTTCGACCTTGCCGCGGAGCTTCAGGGTTTCGAGGATGGTTCCCTCATAAAGGGCTGGATTTGACGCGCGGGTTTCTACCCTTACCGTCATCTCGTCCATCTCGCCGTTGCGGCTGGCAATAACCCGCGCGCGCGTCACTTCGTCATGAGCAGCCACAAAGGCCGCGACCTGCTCGGGGCGCACAAACATGCCTTTTATCTTGGTGGTTTGGTCGGCGCGGCCCATCCAGCCCTTGATGCGGGCGTTGGTGCGACCGCACGAGCTTTGCCCCTCCATCATGGCGGAAAGATCGCCGGTGGCAAAACGTATCAACGGGTAATCAGGGTTGAGCGTAGTGACGATAACCTCACCCACCTCGCCCGGTGCAACCGGATCCCCGGTTCCGGGGCGCACGATTTCCACGATGACACCTTCATCAAGGATCATCCCTTCCATCGCGGAGGATTCGTAGGCGACATTGCCAAGGTCTGCGGTGGCATAGCATTGCAGCGCAGCAATGCCACGGTCAGCATATTCGCTGCGCAGCGACGGGAACAGCGCGCCCCCCCCCAAAGCCGCGCGAGTGATGCGCAGGCGCCCGCCCATCGTATCGGCCTTGTCCAGGATCACCTTCAGAAAATCCGGTGTGCCCGCATATACGGTCGCACCAATATCGGCAGCGGCCCGCACCTGCAATTCGGTCTGGCCCGTGCCTGCGGGAATAACGCGTGCCCCCACTGCGCGCGCGCCGTTTTCAAAGATCATGCCGGCGGGGGTAAGGTGATAGCTAAAGCAGTTTTGCACAATATCTGCAGCCCCGATGCCACAGGCATGCAAGAAACGCCCCATGCGCCACCAATCATGGCTGGTGCCACCAGGCTCATAGATCGGGCCGGGGGATTGGAATATATGCACGATATTGCTAGTGTCGATGCCCCCGAATGGTGGGTTTTCCTTTTGCCAGGCCGACAGGTCAGATTTTCGCAAAATCGGCAGCTTTGCCATATCTGCAAGGCTTTGCGGCATAAAGTCGGTGATGCGGGAGGTGCCGGGGGCGGTGATAGCCCGTGCGATCTGGGCCTGCAACTGGGCAAGCTGATCGGCCTCGCGTTGATCCGCACTTCGGGTCTCCAAAGCGTCGAAATGGGTCATGGTCTGATCCCTCATGCCAACCAACGCTTACGGCGGCGATAGCTGCGGACATCGCGAAAAGATTTACGGCCTTTGTCAGACATGCCCAGATAAAATTCTTTCACATCCGGGTTTTCACGCAATTCCTGCGCCGTACCTTCCATCACCACGCGGCCCGATTCCAGAATATAGCCCATATGAGCATAGCGCAGCGCGACATTGGTGTTTTGTTCAGCCAGAAGGAAGGTCACGCCCTCATTCTCATTCACGGCCTTAACGATCTCAAAAATCTGCTCCACCAATTGCGGAGCAAGGCCCATCGAAGGCTCATCAAGCAAGATCATATTAGGGCGGCTCATCAGCGCGCGGCCAATCGCCGTCATCTGCTGCTCACCGCCCGAGGTATAGCCGGCCTGGGATTTGCGACGTTCACGCAGGCGCGGAAAATAGTTATAGACCAACTCCAGATCGGCAGCGATGGCGCCTGCCCCGTCGGTGCGCGTATAGGCTCCGGTCAGCAGATTTTCCTCTACCGTCAGATGTTCAAAACAATGGCGCCCCTCCATCACCTGAATGACACCGTTGCGCACCATCTCCGAAGGGTCCGACGATTGCACCGGCTTGCCTGCATAGGTGATAGTGCCCTTGGTCACCTCGCCGCGCTCCGATTGCAAAAGGTTCGAAACCGCCTTGAGCGTGGTGGTCTTGCCCGCGCCATTGCCGCCCAGAAGCGCGGTGATCCGGCCTTTGGGCACCGTCAGGCTTACGCCTTTCAAAACGAGGATCACGTGATTGTAGATCACCTCGATATTGTTGACTTCAAGCAGCGTATCCGTCGTTTGGGGTGCATCCAGCATGGGCTTCATCTTTGCAAAAAATACTCGAAATCCCCGGCCAATGCATATGCCCCAGCCGGGGGGATGGGCGCTTAGTTACAGCGCTTTTCGATGTTGTTTTCGGCGGCAAACGCCGCGCTGTCTTCTTCAACAAGTGCGTTGATGACCTCTTGATCCGACTGGATCCAATCAGTGATCAGGTTCCACTTTTTCGCGGAGGCATCCCATTGCTGTACAAGGCCGTAACCCTCGCCGCCATGGTTGGCGCATGTCACCGAGAACGGGAAACCAAAGTTCGGCAAGCCCGCAGCAGCCATGGTTTCTTCGGTAATGACCAAAGCTTCCATACCGTCACGCATCTGTGCTGGTGTGATGGCCCCAATGCCCGCCAGTTCCTGTGCTTTTTTCGCAGCTTCTGCTGCAAGGAAAGCCGCATACATCCCGCGCGAATAGAGCACGGAGCCGACCTGATCACCCGCACCTGCCGATTTGCCCGCATCATGGACATATTTCTTCAGGTCCGCATAAACCGGGTAATCCATGCCCGTGCCATGCATCGCGAGCGACTTGTAGCCGTTGGCACCGTCACCCGCGGGCAACACGTCATTTTCCGAACCCGACCACCAAACACCGATGAAATTCTCCATCGGGAAGCGGACGTTGACAGCTTCCTGAACCGCAACTTGGTTCATGACACCCCAGCCCCAAAAGAGCACAGCGTCAGGCTTTTCACGGCGGATCTGAAGCCACTGCGATTTCTGTTCTTGGCCGGGGCTGTCGACGGGTAGCAGAGTCAGCTCAAACCCATGCTTGGTAGCCAGCGTCTCAAGCGTCCGAATAGGCTCTTTGCCATAGGCGGAGTTATGGTAAAGCAGGGTAATTTTCTTACCTTTGATGTCATTATCGTTTTGCGACAAAAGATAATTTACCGCGATCGATGCTCCATCCCAATAGTTCGCCGGATAGTTGAACACGTTCGCAAACACCGTGCCATTCTTGGCTGAGGTGCGCCCATAACCCATGGTGTGAAGCGGAATGCCATCTGCGGTGACTTTGGGGATCAACTGATAGGTGATACCAGTCGAAAGTGGCTGAATAATCAGCGGGTTGTCGTTCTTAATGGACTCATAGCACTCCACACCCTTTTCGGTGTTGTATGCTGTCTCGCATTCGGATTGACGGATCGGCACGCCGCCAATACCTCCATCGCGCTCCTGCAGCAGAGTCAGGTAATCGGCATAGCCATCGGCAAAGGGGATGCCCCCAGCCGCAAAAGCACCTGTACGGTAGCTCAAGGACGGAAAATGCAGGTCTTGCGCCATGGCGGGTAGAGCCGTTGCCATAGCTGCCGCGACCAGCGCTGCAAATTTCAGGTTCATTTTTTCGTTCCTCCCGTGGGGTTAAATAGGAATGGTCTCACGCCACTTTCTGCGGTCTTATGATTGGGCGGCCCCTCAATGCGGGAAGGGCCAAAGCCGGAGTTTCTCTTTTGTATGCCGCCAAAGCTGCGCTATCCCATGCGGCTCAGCGATTAGGAAAATAATGATCAATGCGCCAACGATCATCAGCTCTAGATGGGCGGCAAGATCGGTGGGCCATCCGAGCATGCCAACCAGCACATTTTTCAAGAACACCGGAAGCAGCACAAGGAAGGCGGCCCCTGCAAGACTGCCAAAGATGGAACCCAGCCCGCCAATGATGACCATGAAGAGCACGAGGAAGCTTTTCTGGATGCCAAAGCTCTCACCGACCTCCGCAGCCCCAAGATAGACGGCAAAGAATAAGGCCCCCGACACGCCGATGAAAAAGCTGGAGACGGCAAAGGCCGAGAGCTTCGCGCCCAAAGGATTTACGCCGATGATTTCCGCTGCAATATCCATGTCGCGGATAGCCATCCAGCGCCGCCCCATCGCACCACGCGTCAGGTTACGCGCAAGCCATGCCAGCGCCAGCAACATCAGGGCACAAAAAAGGTATTTTGCGCTGGCGGACGTGTTCGGTCCGGTCAGAATAATGCCAAAAATATCCCGCTCCGGTGCCGAGATTTGGCCCGAAGCTGAGTAGTTGTAAAACCACGGCACCTTGTTGAAGAGCCAGACAAGGAAGAACTGCGCAGCAAGCGTGGCCACAGCCAGATAAAACCCCTTGATCCGCAGTGACGGCAGGCCAAAAAGCAAACCAACGCATGCTGTAATCCCGCCCGCCAGCAAAACATGGATAACGATGCTGACCTCAGGAAATGACGTCATCAGCTTATAGACCGCATAGGCCCCCACAGCCATGAAACCGCCCGTTCCAAGCGAAACCTGCCCGCAATAGCCAACCAAGATATTCAGCCCGATGGCGGCGATGGCATAGATCAGGAAGGGAACGAAGACCGCATTGGCCCAGTAATCATTAATGAAAAACGGGATCACCCCAAATGCCACTGCCAGCACGGCATAATAGCGGATCCGGTCAAACTTGATCGGGAAGGTCTGGCTGTCTTCGGTATAGGTGGTTTTGAAGTCACCGGATTCGCGGTAGAACATTACTTGGCCTCCGATGGGCTTGTCGCCGGCGCTAGCCGAGGGTTTTCCACCCCCGCCCCCCCGGAGGATGTTTTTGCCGAAAAGAATGCGGGCAAAAGAACCATAATCACACCCTCTCGATGATTTTCTCGCCGAACAGGCCTTGGGGCCGGAAGACGAGGAAGATGAGGGCCAGCACATAGGCGAACCAGTTTTCGGTGGCACCGCCGATCATGGGGCCGATTGCAAACTCAAAGAGTTTCTCACCCATGCCAATGATCAGTCCGCCAACGATTGCGCCGGGGATCGAGGTAAAGCCCCCGAGCATCAGCACAGGCAGCGCCTTGAGTGCAATGAGCGAGAGCGAGAATTGCACGCCGGATTTGGAGCCCCACATGATGCCCGCAACCAGCGCCACGAAGCCAGCGATGGACCAAACCAGCACCCAGATGAAACGCAGTGAAATGCCAACGGACAGTGCCGCCTGATGGTCATCGGCCACGGCGCGCAGGGCGCGACCATATTTGGTATATTGTGAAAACAGGGTCAGGGTGATCACGAGGGCGGTGGCCACGAGGGCAGCGACGATATCGAGCTTGTCGATGAAAAACCCATAACCAAACAAGTTATAAGTAACCGTTTCAATAGTTTCCGAGATGCCTTGCGGCAGGCCGACATCCAGCTTCTTAATGTCGGACCCCCACATCACATCGCCCAGCCCTTCGAGGAAATAGGCAAGGCCGATGGTGGCCATGAAAAGGATGATGGGCTCCTGATTCACGAGGTGTTTGAGGACATAGCGCTCAATGACAATTGCCATGCCGACCATGACCAGCGCCGTCAGCGCGATTGCCACAACGGAGGGCAGCGTCCAGCCAAAGTGGTGCAGATTTGTGCCGAACACTGCGTTGATAACATGGGAGAAGGGCACTTGTCCCTCTTGCAGGCCCACAAGGGTGAGGGCCGCGAACAGAGCAAGCACGCCTTGGGCATAGTTGAAGATGCCGGAGGCTTTGAAGATCAGCACAAAGCCAAGTGCAACGAGGGAATACATTACCCCGGCCATCAGCCCGTTGAGCATCACCTCGGCGGCATAGAAAAAGGTATCGGACATCAGAATCCTCCCCGAAGGTGAGCGTTACGGGCGGGAAGATCAATCATGTGACACCCCCAGATAGGCGTCGATTACGGCTTGATTGTTGCGCACCTCATCGGGGGTGCCGTCACCGATTTTCTTGCCGTAATCCATCACGACAACGCGGTCCGAAAGGTCCATCACCACGCCCATGTCATGCTCGATCAGGGCGATTGTGGTGCCAAACTCATCATTCACGTCGAGGATGAAGCGCGACATATCCTCTTTCTCCTCGACGTTCATGCCTGCCATTGGTTCATCGAGCAGCAAAAGTTTGGGTTCAGCGGCCAAGGCACGCGCCAGTTCCACACGTTTCTTGAGGCCGTAAGGCAAGCGGCCCACGGGAGTTTTGCGGATATGCTGGATTTCAAGAAAGTCGATGACCTTCTCAACCTTTTCGCGATGCGCAATTTCCTCGGCTTGCGCGCGGCCCCACCATATCGCTTGCGCCAAAAGCCCCGTTTTCATCTGGGTCAGGCGACCTGTCATGATATTATCGAGCACCGACATACCTTCGAACAAAGCGATGTTCTGGAAGGTGCGGGCGATGCCCTGGTTGGCCACTTGGTAGGGCTTCATCGGTGGGCGTTTGGCGCCGCGAAACCAGACCTCGCCTTCTTGCGGCACGTAAAAGCCCGAAATGACGTTGAGCATGGAGGATTTGCCCGCGCCATTGGGGCCAATGATTGCGCGGATTTCGCCTTCGCGGATGTCGAATGTGATACCGGTGATCGCGTTCACACCGCCAAACCGCAGGGTGATGTTTTTCATCTCCATGAGCACGCCACCGATCTGGCGGCCATCGGCGGTGGTGTAGCCTTCGGGGTTTTGCATGTTCATTCGGCAGCTACCTTTTGCGCGGGGGCCACGGCGGCGTCGGCCAGCGTCAGGGTGGCTTTGATTGCCCCCTTGCGACCATCCTCATAGGTGACTTCGGTTTCGGTATAGATTTCGGATTTGCCGGCATAGAGCGCGTCGATCAGATCGGCGAATTTTTCTTCGATCACACGGCGACGAACTTTGCGGGTGCGGGTCATCTCGCCATCGTCGGCGTCCAGTTCTTTGTGCAAAATCAGGAAGCGGTGAACCTGACAACCCGATAGCATCGGGTCAGCGGCGACGGATTGGTTGACCTCACCCACATGGCCGCGGATCATTTCCAGCACGCGGGGGTGCTGCGAGAGTTCCTGATAGCTGGAATAGGCGATGTTGTTGCGTTCGGCCCAATTGCCCACGGCGTTCAGGTCGATGTTGATGAAGGTGGTGCAGAAGGCGCGATCCGCGCCGAAGACAACGGCCTCAAGGATCGCGGGATAGAATTTCAGTTTGTTTTCAACGTACTTGGGCGCGAAGAGGCTGCCATCGGCCATTTTCCCCACATCCTTGGCGCGGTCGATGATGCGCAGATGTCCGGTGCCATCCTCAAAGAACCCGGCATCCCCGGTAGCAACCCAGCCCTCAGCATCCTTGGTTGATGCGGTGCTGTCAGCGTTTTTATAATACTTCACAAAAGTACCGGGGGAGCGGTAAAACACCTCGCCGTTATCAGCAATTTTCACCTCAACGCCAGGCGACGGCACGCCAACAGTATCGGCGCGGACCTGACCATCGGGCTGCTGGGTGATAAACACAGAGGCCTCTGTCTGGCCGTAAAGCTGTTTGAGGTTGATGCCAAGCGAGCGGTAGAAGCTGAAAATCTCGGGACCAATCGCCTCACCGGCGGTATATCCCACCCGTACGCGAGAAAAACCAAGCGTGTTTTTCAGCGGACCATAAACAAGGATATTGCCCAGCCAATAGGCGAATTTATCGCTGCCAGACACTGGGTTTCCATCCAGAATATCGGGACCGACGCGGCGGGCGACGGCCATATATCTGTCGAACAACCATTTCTTGAAACGGCCCGCATCTTCCATGCGGATCATCACATTGGTCAACTGGGTTTCGAACACACGCGGCGGGGCGAAGAAATAGGTCGGCCCGATTTCGCGCAGGTCTGTCATCATCGTGGCCGGGCTTTCGGGGCAATTGACGCAAAACCCTGTCCACATCGCCTGCCCGATGGAAAAAATAAAATCGCCTACCCATGCCATCGGCAGATAGGCAAGCACCTCGTCACCCGCGCGCAGGTGGTCGAATTCTGAAGAATTCTTAGAGGTTTCAATGATGTTGCGGTTCGAAAGAACCACGCCTTTGGGCTTGCCCGTGGTGCCTGAGGTGTAAAGCATGACACAGGTGCTGTCATAGGTCAGCTCAGCGATACGCTTGGCCAGTTCTGTATCAAACCGATGATGGCCTGCGCGGCCTTCGGCGATTACATCGGCCATCGCATTCATACGCGAATGATCGTATTTCCGCATCCCGCGCTTATCGAGATAAACGACCTGTTCGATATGCGGAACCTTGCCCTCAATCTCCAGAATCTTATCGACCTGTTCTTGATCGTTACACACCACAAAACGGCTACCGCAATGGTCCAGCACATAGGCCATTTCTTCAGCAACGGCATCTTGATAGAGCGGCACGGGAATGGCGCCACACATTTGCGCGGCAACCATGGACCAGTAAAGCTGCGGGCGGTTGCGGCCAATGATGGCGACGTAATCGCCACGCTCCAGCCCAAGGGCCAGAAAGCCCATAGCCATGGCCAATATCTCTTCCGCCGCCTCAGCCCATGTCCAGGACTGCCAGATACCGAATTCTTTTTCGCGATATGCCGCTTTGTTGCCATGTACAACCACGTTGCGCGCCAGCAGCGCGGGGATGGAGACAAGCCCTGATGGCGCCTCGGTCACGTTCATTCGATCCTCCCCGAGTGAGCCGCTGCAAGTTGCGACCCGGCTATTCCCGATAGGGGCGATTCTATGCGCCACCACCTTAGTTAGAGGATAGTGGTCACAGCCAATGCTTGCGTGACTTTTTCGCAATTATTTCGAATTGTAACAGCTCCGCATTGCAACTTCCCCCGGCGGCCCCAAGGGTGTTAACCAGTGAGGTAAGGAGAAGGACATGGCCCCTACCCACGAAATTCGCACGGCAATGACGGCCGCCGGGCTGAACCTAATCCAGCAGGCACTTTCGATCTATGACAGCGACTTGCGGCTGGCCGTGTGCAACCGCCGTTTTTCCGAAATGTTCGGGTTGCCACCCGAACTGGCCGAACCGGGGGCAGCGTTTGAAGCGACGATCCGTTTTTTGGTGACTCGCGGCGAATATGGCGCGGTGGAGGATATCGAGACTGCCGTGGCCGCACGGGTTGAGGCTGCGCGTGCCTTTCAGCCGCATTACATGGAGCGCGAGCGCCCAGGCGGGCGCTGGATTTCAGTGGAAGGCGCGCCACTGGCGCAGGGCGGCTGGGTGACGGTCTATACCGATATCACCGAGATCAAACTGCAAGAAGGCTTGCTGCGCGCAAGGTCCGAGGAGCTTTCAGAGCAAGTATTGGCCAATGCCGAACGCCTGTCACAGGCTAACCGCCAGCTCGCCGCGACCAATGCCGCACTGGAAGAAACCAAGCGCGAGTTGACCGAGATGGAAGCGCGCGCGCGTCTCACAACAGAAATGATGCCCGCGCATATCGCCCATGTCGGGCGGGATCTGCGCTATACCTATTCCAACCGCCGCTTATCTTCGGTCATGCCAGCACCGGGACGGCCGCAAAGCATTCTGGGACTGACGGGGCGCGAGGCCTTGGGCGAAACGGCCTTTGGCAAGATAGCCCCCTATCTCAACCGCGCGCTGGCGGGCGAAGCGTCGGTGTTTGAGTTTGCCGATGACGAAAGCGGGAGGCGCATCCGCGCGGCCTTTACCCCCGATCAATTCGGGGACGGGCCGATCAACGGTGTGTATATCCTGTCGATGGATGTGACCGAGGAGGTGCAGGCCCGTTCAGCCCTGATGCAGACGCGCAAGCGCGAATTGGCGGCGCAACTGACCTCTGGCCTTGCGCATGATTTTGCCAATCTGCTGACGATCATCCTAGGCTTGCAAGGCCGGTTGGAGCGGATGGCCCTGCCCAAGGGCGCGCAGGATCTTGTACGCGCCACCCTTGCTGCCGCGCGGCGCGGCGGCACCTTGCTGGACCGGATCGCGGGCATTTCGGGCAAGCGAGAATTAAAGCCCGTGATCACCGCGATGCCGCAGTTTTTGGCCGATCTTGCCACGCTCTCGGAGCCGATATTGCCAGATCACATCAAGCTGTGGATGGCGCGCGAAGGGTTGGAGACGCCGTTACGGTTGGATGCAGGCATGTTGCAAGACGCGCTGGTCAACCTAATTCTGAACGCGCGGGATGCAATGATCACGCCGGGCTGCGCGCACCCCGGAAAGATCACCCTGACCGCGCGGGAACTGCGTGAAACATGGCTGGAGATTATAGTTGAGGATGATGGCCCCGGCTTTAGCGACGTGGCGCTAGAGCGTGGGCTGGACCCGTTTTTTACCACCAAGGGCGGCGAGGGCTCGGGCCTTGGGCTTGCGATGGTTTATGACCAGATCACGCTGGCAGGAGGCACGGTACGACTGGCCAACCGCGAACAGGGCGGCGGGCGAGTGGTGCTGCGCCTGCCGCTGCGCCACGCTGTACCGGATGCGACCCCGCAAATGGTGCTGTTGGTTGAAGACGATGACGATATCCGCGAGAATGTGCGCGAAATGCTGCGCGATCTGGGCCATACTGTAATCGAAGCGGCCAGTGCCGATGAGGGGCTTGGCCTTGCCGCCTTGCCGGGGGTGCAGATTGTGCTAAGCGATATTTCCCTGCCCGGCACGCTGACGGGTGTGGATATGCTGGAGCGTCTAGCATCTCAAAATGGCGCCGCACGTGGCTATCTGATGACATCATTGCCCCCCGCCAACCCGTTGCGCACGCGCGGTGCGGCCCGCTTTCCTGTGCTAACCAAGCCTTTCGACAACGCCCAACTTGCCGCCTTCCTAACCCGTGAGATTCCATGACCGCCAAAGCCCCACTGATCGCCATTCTGGACGACGAACCCGAAATCCGACGCATGCTGCAAGATGCGTTGGAGGAGGCCGGCTTTCGCTGCGCCGCATTTGCCCGCGCGACCGAGTTTGAGGCGGCGCTAAACCGGGTGACTCCGGATGTCTGCCTTGTTGATCTGGGCCTGCCGGACCGCGATGGTCTGGCTGTGGTGCATCGGCTGGCGTTGGAATCGGGGGCGGCGATAATCATCATTTCCGGCCGCGCGCAGGTACAAGACCGGGTGACTGGGCTGGAACTGGGGGCCGATGATTACATCATCAAACCCTTTGACCCGGCCGAGGTGGTGGCCCGTGTGCGTGCGCGTTTGCGTAAAAGCCGTGGCGCCGCGGAACGGGTGGCACAGATTGCGCGGTTTAACGGCTGGGCCGCATATTTTGACCGCTATTTGCTCGTGAATCAGGCCGGGGTAGAGGTACCGTTCTCACATGCCGAGGGCGAGGTTTTGCGATTATTTTTAGAAGCACCAAAGCGGCTGATCTCACGCGCCCAGATGCAGGCCAGCCTTGGTGGGGCCGCGGGAGATAGCTTTGACCGGGCGATGGATGTGCGAATTTCACGGCTGCGCACAAAGCTGGGTGAAGACCCGAAAAACCCGTTGCTGATCAAAACCATCTATGGCGCGGGCTATATCTTTTTAGGTGATGTTGTGTGGATTTAGGCCCGTGGGGCCTGGGCGTGGCCTAGGCTCCAGACCCATTAATTTGCTTGAGGCTTTGATGCCTGCATGATTCAA
>CALEMZ010000277.1 GCA_937910975.1 uncultured Pseudorhodobacter sp.
AAACAAGGACTTGCAGTCCTACATCGGCATAATCCGGACATCGGCATAATGGACGTTATGCCGACATCGGCATAAGGCACATTCTGGTCGCAGGACATTCATCACAAACGCTGCACGGCAGATCACAACAGTCGGTGGGTCCCTTAGGGATGTGCAGATGCTCGCCGGTCACTCATCTCTGGCTGTCACCCAGCGCTACATCGAGGGTGACAGCGACGCACGGCGGAAGGTCGTTGATTTGGTTTGAAGAGTTGATTGCAGGAGTGCGCCTGGTTTAAGGAATAAGATAGCACCCTATTTAACCGCTCGCATTTCGAGTAACCACGGTGAACGAGAGGCTATCGCCCGAGCAAAGTTCTTATAAGAAATTTACCCATATTAATTTTTATGCCACATAGCTCCCATTCACATCTCCTATGAGGATGCCCGTCATGTTAACACTCATGTCGGCGACAACGTCCTCAAGCCAAATACCTTCTTCCCCATATTCCCCAAGTAAATCTTTGATTTCACTGTCCTGACCATGGTATTGTCTATATAAATCATGGTGTTGAAGGCTACGCGAGGTTTGTTTTATGGATCACCCAGAGGGTGCGGGCTCGCAGCGGGCATATCGGGTCGATTTCCTCCCGAAGTGTTGACCCATATCAAGGACTGCGACGGCTCTATTGCGTAGATTTGGGCTGGGTCGGCGAAGGGGATCAGTGACGGCGCGTGTTGTTGGAGTTGGTGCCGGGCTTGGCGGTGTGATCGCTGTCTGTGGTCTGTACCAGATGTTTGAAGCGGCAGGTCAGTCTTTGCGAAGTGTGATATTACCTCTGCAGTCTACAAGAGATGGAGTGGCAAACCCGGACCTTTCAATGCGCGATTGGTGCTGGGATCAGCAGGTCGGAAAAAGTAAGGTGGATGTGGAGACTTGTGGAGGCTACAGATATGTAACGGATTCTGGTACGTTGTACAAAAGAGCGATGCATGTTGCAGAAGAACTATCTGAAAATGGCTATTAAAGGAGAAGACTATGTCACTTGATCGTGCTGTGCTGGCTTTTGCTGGCATTATGGTGTTGGTGTCGTTGGCGCTGACCATGTGGGTTTCCCACTATTTCGTATGGTTCACCGTCTTTATTGGTGTGAATATGCTTCAGTCAGCCTTTACCGGGTTTTGCCCGGCGGCGATGATCTTTAAGCGGCTTGGCTTCAAGCCAGGCAAGGCTTTCTGACCTGCCCAATTTCGCCAGATATTGCAGGTCGGCGACGCCGGCTGTCTCTTGAGTCTTGTAAAGTGAAATGACCATGTACAAAACAATTGCCGCATTTGCAGTGATGGCCATGTTGCCGATGGGCGCTCTTGCCAAAGATTTGGTGCTGGCCCCTGTGTCGGTGACGGAATGGAAAGCGGTCTATGGCCGGATTGAGGCGCGCAGCCGTATTCCGGCCCGCGCGCGGTTGGGCGGCACACTTGTGGCGTTGGCGGTGAGCGAAGGCGATGTTGTTACGGCGGGGCAGGTTCTGGCGCAGGTGGTGGATGCCAAGATCGACTATCAGTTGGCGGCTGTTGATGCGCAATTGCAGGCGCTGGCCGCCCAGTTGGACAATGCCAAGGCCGAACTGGTGCGTGGCGAAGATTTGCTGGCGCGCGGTGTGACCACTGCACAAAGGCTGGATGCCCTGCGCACTCAGGTAGATGTTCTGGCAGGTCAGATTGCGGCCACCGGCGCAGATCGCAAGGTGGTGGAGCAGCAAGCGCTGGAAGGGGCCGTTCTGGCTCCGATTGCGGGCCGGGTCTTATCTGTGCCGGTGGCGGCTGGCGCGGTGGTGATGCCCGGCGAAGAGGTGGCCACGATTGGTGGTGGCGGGATTTTCCTGCGCGTCGCAGTGCCGGAACGCCATGCGGCCTTTTTGCAAGAAGGGGCTACGATCAGGATTGAAACCCCTGCAGGCACCGCACAAGGTACATTGGCGCGGATTTATCCGCTGATCGAAAATGGTAGGGTGATTGCGGATGTTGATGTGCCGGATCTGCCCGAAAGCTTTATTAATGCCCGCGTCTTGGTGCGGCTGCCGGTTGACCTGCGAATGGCGCTGATGGTGCCTGCCACGGCGGTGATGACACGGACGGGCCTCGATTTTGTTGAGGTTGCCGAAGCTGAAGGCCCGGTGTTGCGCACCGTTGTTTTGGGACAGCACCAGATGGTTGATGGGGTCGGGATGATCGAAGTGCTTTCCGGCGTTGTGGCTGGCGATCGGGTTGTGATCGGGCATGAGTGAGGCACCTCCCCCCCTCAACCTCGGCATAGCCGGAAGGTTGACCCGCGCGTTCATCGCTTCTGCGCTGACACCTTTGTTTATTCTCGCGGCACTGGCCGTTGGGCTGATCGCGTTGACGTCGCTGCCACGTGAGGAGGAGCCGCAAATATCGGTTCCTTTGGTGGACATTCATGTGCCAGCCCCTGGTTTGCGAGCAGAGGATGCCGTGAAGCTGGTGACAGAACCATTGGAAGGGATCGTCAAGGGTATCGACGGAGTGGAACACGTCTATTCCTCAACCCGCGATGACATGGCAATGGTCACGGTGCGCTTCAAGGTTGGCACCTCATCGGATGCGGCGGTGCTGCGGGTGCATGACAAATTACGCGCCAACATGGACCGGATTCCGGTAGGCATCCCCGAACCTATGGTGGTCGGGCGCGGCATCGATGATGTGGCTATTGTATCGCTGACGCTAGCACCCAAGCCGGGCGTCGAAGGGATCAGTGCCAATGATTTGACCCGGATCGCCCGCGAATTGCGTACGCAGATCGCCAAGACCGAAGATGTCGGACTTACCTATCTGGTCGGGGAAGCGCCGGAGGTGATCCGTATTGCCCCCTCCCCAGAACGTTTGGCACTTTACGGTGTGACGTTGCAGCAGCTTGCGCAGAAGGTGGCCAACGCCAACCGATCGCAAAACATCGGCCGGGTGCGTGATGCCGGTGACGAAATAGCGCTGGTGGTTGGCGAAACGTTGGTGGCTCCCGCGCAGATCGCTAATCTTTTGCTGACGACCCGCGACGGGCGGCCGGTCTATGTGGCCGATGTGGCGCAGGTTACTTTTCTGGCTGATAGCTCTGATGCGATCGTTGCCAATATCAGCCGCGGGGACAATGGGCAGCTCACGCGGACACCTGCCGTTACTTTGGCTGTTGCCAAACGCGCGGGCGCTAATGCCGTGATCGTGGCCGAAGCCATTCTGCACCGGGTCGAGGCGCTTGAGGGCAGCCTGATCCCGGAAACTATTGAGGTTATCGTTACCCGTGATTACGGTGAAACCGCGAATGAAAAAGCCAATGAGCTTTTGTTCCATCTTGGCCTTGCCACGGTTTCGATCATTGCGCTGGTCTGGTTTGCCATAGGCTGGCGTGAGGCGGTGGTGGTCGCCATCGTGATCCCGGTGACGATTTTGCTTACGCTTTTTGCGTCTTGGGTGATGGGGTATACGCTCAACCGCGTATCGCTGTTTGCACTGATTTTCTCCATTGGTATTTTGGTTGATGACGCGATCGTAGTGATCGAGAATATCGCCCGCCACTGGGGGATGAAGGATGGCCGCAGCCGGATCGAGGGCGCGATTGAGGCGGTGGCCGAGGTGGGCAACCCAACCATCGTTGCCACGCTGACGGTGGTGGCCGCACTTTTGCCGATGCTCTTTGTGTCGGGCCTGATGGGCCCTTATATGAGTCCGATCCCGGCAAATGCCAGCGCCGCGATGATCTTTTCCTTCTTTGTGGCGGTGATCATTACGCCTTGGCTGATGGTCAAGGTGGCCGGTCGCGCACCGATGGCGGGACATGGCCATGACGATGCCTATGGTGGCCATCCGGGCGGACTTTTGGGCCGACTTTATGGCAAGGTAGCGCGGCCTTTGCTGGCCAGCAAAGCGCGCAGCTTGGCATTCTTGCTGATTACGGCAGTTTTGTCCTTCGGCTCTCTTGGCTTGATTTACACGGGGGACGTAACCGTCAAGCTTTTGCCTTTCGACAACAAATCTGAGCTTTCGGTGGTGATTGATCTGCCCGAGGGGGCCTCGACAGAGGCGACAGACCGGGTGGCGCAAGATGTAGCACGTGTGGTTTTGCAACTGCCTGAGGTCATCTCGGTGCAGACCCATGCTGGCACTTCCGCACCGTTCAACTTCAACGGATTGGTGCGGCACTATTATCTGCGGGCAGAGCCGCAATTGGGTGAAGTGCAGATCACTCTTGCGCCCAAGGCTGAGCGTGACCGGCCCAGCCATGACATAGCGCTGGATATCCGCTCCCGGCTGGCGGAATTGAATTTGCCAGAAGGCACCAGCCTGAAAACGGTTGAGCCACCGCCCGGCCCGCCCGTGATGGCCACTTTGCTGGCTGAAATCTATGGCCCCGATGCCGCATCAAGGCGGGCGGCAGCGACAAAGGTGCGCGAGGCCTTTGAATCCGTACCTTTTATCGTTGATGTCGATGACAGTTTCGGCATTCAACCGCGGCGACTTCGCGCCACGATCAGCACCGACGACCTGGAATTCTTTAGTGTTAACGAAAGCGATGTGTTCGATACGTTGGCGATTTTGAATGGCGGGCGGGTTGTGGGCTATTCGCACCGCGCCGATGGCCGCCATCCGATCCCGATCGAGATTGCCCGCGCCAAAGGGGACCGGGTATTGGACGAACGGTTCCTATCCACCCCGATTCCGGCCAATGTGCTGCCCGGCGCGCGCGGTGTGGTCGAACTGGGTGATGTGATCCAGGTGACCGAAGAGCGCGCCTCATTCCCAGTGTTTCGCCGTAACGGGCGCGACGCGGAAATGGTGACGGGCGAACTGGCTGGCGCATTCGAGGCCCCAATCTATGGCATGCTCGCCGTAAGTCAGGCACTGGACGCAATGGAATGGGCGCCAGGCACGAAGCCGGTGATCAGCCTTTATGGCCAGCCCGAGGAGGAATCCGTAACCACGCTTTTGTGGGACGGTGAATGGGAGGTAACCTATGTTACCTTCCGCGACATGGGCGGTGCCTTTGTGGTGGCCCTTCTGGGGATATATATCCTTGTCGTGGCGCAGTTTGGATCGTTTCGCCTACCTCTGGTGATCCTGACGCCAATTCCACTGACCTTCCTGGGCATAGTCGGGGGGCATTGGCTGTTTGGTGCGCCGTTTTCGGCCACCTCCATGATTGGCTTCATCGCGCTTGCCGGGATCATCGTGCGCAACTCGATCCTTTTGGTCGATTTTATTCGCCATGCCGATCCGGACGGAAAGACCCCGACAGAGATATTGATCGAGGCCGGGGCAATCCGGTTCAAGCCGATCCTGCTGACGGCGATCGCCGCGATGATCGGGGCGGTTGTGATCTTGTCGGACCCGATCTTTCAAGGGCTGGCGATTTCGCTCCTGTTTGGCCTGTTGTCTTCGACGCTGTTGACGGTGCTTGTGATCCCCGCGATCTATCGGTTGCTGAAAACCTGAAAACTGCATGCAAGCCTTGAACGCGGGCGATAGCCGTACGTTCAAGGCTTGCGCATAACGTTCAGCCCGGCGCTTTCGCGCTGTGATGGGCGCGGACGAGTTTGCGGCCCAAAGCCATCATATGCACTTGATCGGGGCCATCGGCGAGGCGGATCTGGCGGGCGTAATTGAACAGCTCGGCCAGCGGCAGATCTTCGGTTAAACCCTTGCCGCCGTGAATCTGGATCGCGCGGTCAATCACGGTTTGGGCCATAGAGGGCGCGATGATCTTGATGGCGGAGATCAATTCCCATGCAGCTTTGGTGCCGTGCCGGTCAATCGTGTCAGCGGTTTTGAGCGTCAGTAGACGGGCCTGTTCAATTTCGCACCAGCTGCGCGCGATGTCTTCGCGGACCGATTGATGCTCAGAGAGTTTGCGGCCAAAGGTGCGGCGATCTTCTACCCGGTCGAGCACGAGTTCCAGTGCGCGTTGCGCCCCGCCGATGAGGCGCATGCAATGGTGGATGCGACCAGGGCCAAGGCGACCCTGCGCAACCTCAAATCCGCGGCCCTCACCGAGCAAAATGTTTTCGGCAGGCACGCGGACGTTTTCAAAGGCCAGTTCTGCCTCGCCAAAAGGCGCATCGTCATAGCCGAAGGTGGTGACATGGCGAACGATGCGCAGCCCGGGCGTATCCTTGGGTACAAGAATCATGGATTGCTGGGCGTGGCGATCAGGGTTCTCCGGGTCGGTTTTTCCCATGACGATCAGCAGGGTGCAGGTGTCACGCATTGCCCCGGTCGTGTACCATTTGCGCCCGTTGATCACATAATGGTCGCCGTCACGTTGGATCGCACAACTGATGTTGGTGGCATCTGACGAGGCGACATCAGGCTCTGTCATCGCGAAGCCCGAGCGGATACGGCCCTCCAGCAATGGAACCAGCCAACGCTCTTTTTGCGCGGGCGTGCCGTAGAGCATCAGCGTTTCCATATTGCCGGTGTCAGGCGCGTTGCAGTTGAACACCTCGGGCGCCCACCAAACGCGACCCATGATCTCAGCAAGTGGCGCATAGTCCAGATTGCTAAGATGGCCTCCATGGGCGCGGGGTTGGAACAGGTTCCACAGCCCCTCGGCACGGGCCTTTTCCTTGAGCGCCTCCACCAGTGGCGGGGTGGCCCATTTGTTGGCTGTGGTGGCCATGTGATGGCGAAAGGCAGGTTCGGCCGGGATCACATGGGTCTGCATAAAGGCCATAAGCCGGATGGAGAGGGATTTTACCGTATCGCTGGGTTCGAAATTCATGTGGCCTCCACTTTGGTCGGAGGGTTTCAGAAATGCAGACCCAAGACAAGGCTAGGGTTGCATGCTAAACCGGGGCCGATGATTAGCAATGTGTTCACCTTGAAGCAGTTGGAGGCGCTCGTCTGGGTTGCTGATCTGGGCAGCTTTCGCAAAGCGGCGCAGCATTTGAACACGACGCAGCCAAATATCTCCACCCGGATTGCGGGGTTGGAGGCGGCCCTTGGCGCTGTGCTGATGGAGCGGGACGCAGGCTCTGTCCGACTGACGGAGAAGGGCAGGGCGGTACTGGAGGCCGCGCGGGCCGTGTTGCGGAACGGTGAAGCTTTGGTCGAGGCGGCGGCGCGGCCTGATCTGGTGGAAGATCGGCTGCGTTTGGGTGTTACGGAGATGGTCGCAAGCACCTGGTTGCACAGCTATTTGCGACGGTTGAAGGCGGTTTACCCGGCAGTTTCGGTGGAGCTGACGATCGATCTGTCGCGCAATCTCGATAAGGTACTGAGCGCCAATGGGTTGGATCTGGCGATCCAGACGGCGCCTTTCGGCACGCCAGCCTCAGGGGTGATCGAGCTGGGTAAATACCCGTTTGTATGGGTTGCTGGGCCGATGCTGGCCGAAGGTCTGCCCCAAGGCGCGGGCGTGGCCGATCTGATCCCGCGCACGATTTTGACCCATGCGCGCCACACGCAATCTTATATCGAGCTGGCCGAATATGCCGAAAGTCATGGGTTGCCGGTTCAGCGTTTTGTGCCGGTAAGCAGCCTGACTTCCAGTTTGAAAATGGCAGCTGATGGGTTGGGCGTGGCGCTGGCCCCGGCGGCGATGGCGGCCATGGATGTGGCGGAGGGGCGGCTGGTGGTGTTGAATGTGGGCTGGCTGCCCTCGCCGCTGCGATTTGCCGCGCGCTATCAGGTGGAGAAAGTGGCGCGCCATGTTGAGGTGGCGGCGCAACTGGCCGGAGAGGTGGCGAGGAAATTCCAGACAGAGCATTAAAAAAAACTATCATCCACATTAAAATAAATAATTGGATCATATAGCTATGGCCAGCCTATCCTAACGCAAAATGCAATGGGTGGGCCTTATGAAGATGTCTTCGATTCGAATGGGTGTGGACATAGGTGGCACGTTCACTGATATTGTGCTGGAAAAACAAGGAACTGCCTTTTCCACCAAGGTTCTGACAACCTACGCCGCCCCCGAAAACGCTATCATTGACGGGATGCATCAGGTCTGTGCCAAGGCTGGCGTGACGCCCAGTGAGATTGGCCAGATTATCCATGGCACCACGCTGGCCACGAATGCGCTGATTGAGCGGCGTGGGGCCAAGACAGCGCTGATCACCACCAAGGGCTTTCGCGATGTGATCGAGATGCGCACCGAAAGCCGATTTGAGCA
>CALEMZ010000278.1 GCA_937910975.1 uncultured Pseudorhodobacter sp.
GCGGTATAGGTCCCGGTTTTCAAGATGTTGCCCGTGGCCGCATCATAGATCACTTCCAGCTTTTCGGTGCCGCGAATAGCCTCGACCTTAATCTGGCTGACACCCTGCCGAATCTCAATCCGGGTATAACCCTTCGATTGCAAGTCGGTTGCGATGGATTCAGCTGTCACTGCAGCAAAAGCCATATTACCTGCAAGAAGCAGCACGGCACTGAGTAAATATGTCGGTCTCATGGTATGTCCTTTCAAGGTTGATCGTGCCGCAGTTGAGGCGGCTGACCCAACCAAGCCGCAAAAAACGCGGCCTTGATATTGGACGGTGGTTTAAACGGTGCCGCATAAACCCAAGGGAAAGGCGTCTAAACGAAAGTTCAGACGCCTGTTAATGAGAATGTAAGCCTGACTTGCTGGTCAGATCTTCATGTCAAAGCCTAGGTGTTTGGCCACGGTAAAGATGTCTTTGTCGCCGCGCCCGCACATATTCATCACGATGATATGGTCAGCAGGCAGCGTGGGCGCGATCTTCATCACATGGGCCAGCGCATGCGAAGGCTCCAACGCCGGGATGATACCCTCCAGCGCACAAGAAAGCTGGAACGCTTCCAGCGCTTCGGTGTCGGTGATCGAGACATATTGCGCGCGACCCATATCATGCAGCCAGGCATGTTCCGGCCCTATGCCGGGATAATCAAGGCCCGCCGAGATAGAGAAGCCCTCAAGGATCTGGCCATCGTCATCTTGCAGCAGATAGGTGCGGTTGCCGTGCAACACGCCCGGACGCCCACCTGTCAGCGAGGCACAATGCTCCATCCGGTCGTCCACGCCTTTGCCGCCCGCCTCTACCCCGATGATGTTCACCGAAGGATCATCAAGGAACGGAAAGAACAGGCCCATCGCATTAGACCCACCGCCGATGGCCGCGATTACGGTGTCAGGCAGACGCCCCTCACCCTCCTGCTCGGCCAATTGCCAGCGCACTTCTTGGCCGATGATGCTTTGAAAATCACGGACCATCGCCGGGTAAGGGTGCGGGCCAGCAACCGTGCCGATACAATAGAAGGTGTCGCGCACATTGGTGACCCAATCGCGCATCGCGTCATTCATCGCGTCTTTCAGTGTGCCACGGCCGGAGGTGACAGACACCACTTCGGCCCCCAATAGCCGCATCCGAAATACGTTGGGCGCTTGGCGCTCCACATCATGCGCGCCCATATAGACCACGCATTTTAGCCCGAACTTGGCGCAGACGGTCGCGGTGGCCACGCCGTGCTGGCCCGCGCCAGTTTCTGCGATGATCCGGGTTTTGCCCATGCGTCGCGCCAGAATGATCTGGCCCAAAACGTTGTTGATCTTATGCGCGCCGGTGTGGTTCAGCTCATCGCGCTTGAGGTAAATCTTGGCCCCGCCAAGGTGTTGCGTCAGCCGCTCGGCATAATAGAGCGGCGAGGGACGGCCGACGTAATGCTTCCAAAGGTAGTCCATCTCGGCCCAGAATGTCGGGTCCGTCTTGGCAAACTTATAACGCTCTTCCAGCTCAAGGATCAGCGGCATCAGCGTCTCAGAAACGAAGCGCCCGCCAAACATGCCAAAACGGCCCTGCTCATCGGGGCCTGTCATGTAGCTGTTCAATCCATCTTCGGCCATGTTCACTGCCCCCTACTGGTTCAATTTTCGTTTAAACCCGATATGCGAAGGGGTAAAGCCTGCGCGTTCGTAAAATCGCTGGGCGTCTTCGCGCGTTTTGTCGGTGGTCAGTTGGATCAGCGCGCAACCAGCGTGAATGGCGCGCATTTCGGCATCGCGCATCAACGCCGCCCCCACCCCTTCAGAGCGCACCTTGGCCGCCACGCGCACCGATTCCAGCTGCGCACGGCGGCTGGCGCGCAAGGATAAGCCCGTGATGAAGGTCAGTTGATAGGTAGCGACCACGCGTCCTTCGGCCTCGCCAACGATCAGGGAGTTGCCATATTCATAAGACATCGCATCAAAAGCCGCGAAGTAGAGGGCCATATCCTTGCTTTCGCGCGTGGCTCCCAAGACATCTTCGGCCAAAAGCGCCACGATGGCAGGCACGTCCTCTCGTTTTGCTTCTCGCCAGCGGATCATTGGGCAGCCTTTATGAATGCGTTAATTTTGGCAGCGTCTTTGACACCGGGAGCAGATTCGACACCGGACGAAACATCAACCTGCCGCGCGCCTGTCAGGCGGATCGCCTCGGCCACGTTTTGCGGAGTCAGCCCACCAGCGAGCATCCATGGCCGCAACCATTTGCGCCCCACCAGCAGTCGCCAGTCAAAGGAAAGCCCGTTGCCGCCAGGCAAATCGGCCCCTTTCGGCGGCTTGGCATCGATCAATATCTGATCGGCGGCAAGGGAATAGTCGGTCAGGGCCGCGAGATCAGCCGCATCGGCCACGCCAATCGCCTTCATCACCGGCAAACCATAGCGCGCGCGCACTTGGGCCACGCGCTCCGGCGTCTCATGGCCATGGAGCTGCAGCATATCCAGTGGCACCGCCTCAAGGAGAGCATCCAACGTGGCATCATCGGCATCCACCGTCAGCGCCACTTTAGCCAAACCGGGGGGGGCTGCGAAAGCCAGAAGGCGGGCCTGATCAATGGTCAGATGGCGTGGAGATTTGGGGAAGAATACAAAGCCCGCATAAGCGGCACCTGCGGCTACCACCGCAGCCATATCGGATACTGTCCGCAGGCCGCAGATCTTGACGCGAATATCTGCCATGGATCAACCCGCTTTGGCAGGTCGGTCAAGCAGTGCCAGCACGTCATCCTCATGTCCGGTATTGTTTGTGCGGCGCAGCTGTTCCAACTCCCGCTCCAGCCGTGTCACTTCGCGCGCACGGCTGCTGGCCGAGGCCCGAATGCGATGTTCGCGAAACCATTCCCAGATAAAGCCGACCATCAGGCCAATGACAATGCAGCCAAAGATCACCAGATAAAGCGGCAAGGAAAAGGCGTAGTTGAAATTGGCGAAAGCCGCCATATCTGCTGGCAATGCGCTCAGCGTGACAGGTCCGCGATTGGCGATCGCCACCGTCAGCAAAACAATCGCCAAACTGGCGAGGAACAAGTACCGCAGATACCGGATCATTTTGGCCTTCTACCTTCCGTTCAATCGGTCGCGCAGCAGCTTGCCGGTTTTGAAGAAAGGCACCTTCTTGTCTTCAACCTGAACCGATTCACCAGTGCGTGGGTTACGACCCGTTCTGGCATCCCGCGACTTCACCGAAAACGCGCCAAAACCGCGCAGTTCGACCCGGTCGCCCTGTGACAACGCATCGATGATTTCCTCAAACACCGTGTTGACGATGCGCTCTACGTGGCGCTGCGTCAGATGCGGGTTCTCATCCGCAATCTTCTGGATCAATTCCGAACGGATCATTCGTCTATTCCCCCTGAGCCTATCGACGATCTACGCGCCGCCAACTATTTTTATTACCCAACTATAGGGAAAAATAAGGCCCTGACAAACAGGAAAACCGGGCAAGTACGTGCAAAGATGAACATAAGTTAAGGGCCCCACCTTTCGGCAGGGCCCCTTACATGGATTTTGGCGGTTGGATCAGCCTTTATCGGCTTTCAGCGCGGCACCAAGGATATCACCCAAGGATGCGCCCGAATCGGACGAACCGTACTGTTCCACAGCTTCTTTCTCTTCTGCGATCTCGCGTGCCTTGATCGAAAGGCCCAAACGGCGGGTCTTGCTGTCCACGTTGGTCACGCGCACATCGATCTTGTCGCCCAAGCCAAAACGCTCTGGGCGCTGGTCGGCACGATCACGGGAAAGGTCGGAGCGACGGATGAAAGATTTCATACCGTTGTAATCCACCTCAACGCCGCCCTCTTCAATCGCGGTCACTTCAACCGTGATGATGGAGCCACGCTTCACGCCGTCAACTGCGTCAGAGAAGTTGTCTTCGCCCAAAGCTTTGATGGAAAGCGAGATACGCTCCTTCTCAACATCCACTTCGGTGACAGCGGCCTGAACCGTGTCGCCCTTGCGGTAGTTCTGGATCGCGTCTTCGCCGCGCTGGTCCCACGAAAGGTCGGACAAGTGCACCATGCCGTCGATGTCGTTGTCGAGGCCAACGAACAGACCGAATTCGGTGATGTTCTTGACTTCGCCTTCGATGTTGGTGCCAACCGGATAGGTTTCGGCAAACACTTCCCACGGGTTGCGCTGAGTCTGCTTGAGGCCAAGCGAAACACGACGCTTTGCGCTATCGATTTCCAGCACCATGACATCCACTTCCTGCGAGGTGGAGACGATCTTGCCGGGGTGTACGTTCTTCTTGGTCCAAGACATTTCGGACACGTGAACCAGACCTTCAACACCGGCTTCCAGCTCCACGAATGCGCCATAATCGGTGATGTTGGTGACACGGCCTTTGTGCACGGTGCCAAGGGCGTATTGCACTTCAACCGCATCCCACGGATCGGACTGCAACTGCTTCATGCCAAGGCTGATGCGGTGCGTGTCTTTGTTGATCTTGATGACCTGAACCTTGACGGTTTCGCCAATCGTCAGGATCTCGGATGGGTGGTTGACGCGGCGCCAAGCCATGTCGGTGACGTGCAGCAAGCCGTCTACGCCGCCCAGATCAACGAACGCACCGTATTCGGTGATGTTCTTGACCACGCCGTCAACGGTCTGGCCTTCGGTCAGGTTGCCGATAACTTCGGCGCGCTGCTCGGCGCGGGATTCTTCAAGGATCGCGCGGCGCGACACAACGATATTGCCACGGCGACGGTCCATTTTCAGGATTTGGAACGGCTGCTTCATACCCATCAGCGGGCCGGCGTCACGCACGGGGCGCACGTCAACTTGGGAACCCGGAAGGAAGGCAACAGCGCCACCCAGATCCACGGTAAAGCCGCCTTTGACACGGCCAAAGATGGCGCCGTCAACACGGGTCTCATCAGCGTAGGCGCGCTCCAGACGGTCCCAAGCTTCTTCGCGCTTGGCCTTGTCACGGGAGATTTGCGCTTCGCCACGGGAGTTTTCC
>CALEMZ010000279.1 GCA_937910975.1 uncultured Pseudorhodobacter sp.
TGCCCCGCGCGTGGTCTGCACACCTACAACCCGGCCATTCTCAATATCAATTCCGGTCACTTCACAATTCTGGATCAGATCGACCCCGCGCATATCCGCCCCGCGCGCATAGCCCCAGGCCACCGCATCATGCCGCGCCGTACCGCCGCGCGGATGCAGCAAGCCGCCGTAAATCGGAAAGCGCGTCTGCTCAAAATCCAGATAAGGCAAATGCGCACGCACCCCCTCCCGGTCCAGCAACACCGCATCATCGCCCTGATTGATCATCGCATTGCCGCGCCGCACAAAAGCATCGCGCTGCCCATCGGAATGGAACAGGTTGATAAGCCCGCGCTGGGAATGCATCACATTGTAATTCAGCTCGCTCTCCAGCTTCTCCCAAAGCTTCAGGGAATGGCTGTAAAACTCTGAATTGCCCTGCAAAAAGTAATTGGCGCGCACGATCGTCGTGTTCCGCCCAATATTACCGGAGCCGATATAGCCCTTCTCCAACACCGCGATATTGGTCAGCCCGTGGTTCTTGGCGAGGTAATAGGCCGTTGAAAGCCCATGCCCACCACCACCGATGATGATCGCATCATATTCCGCCTTGGGGGCCGGGTCGCGCCACGCGGGCTTCCACCCCTTGTTGCCAAACAACCCTTCCGAGAAGACCTTAAACCCAGAATAGTGCATCCCGCCCTCCTCAAATCCCCATCACCTGCGTAGACCAATGGGCCGCTCTTGACGATAGAACCGATTTCCTGCGCCATATTCAAGGACCAGCGCAAACTTCCTTGGCTACCCGCGACAAAATACGTCGCAAATGGCCTCACGCAAAATTGGCGCTATTGTGATGAAATCACCCGCTCCCTTCTGGCGCAAATTCGGCATCAAGGAATGAAAAACCAATACTGTCGGCATCAAGGAGGATAACACCCTCCTGCCCAAACGCACCGAGGTGCATTGTCGCCGCTGCGGCAGGCCTTTGGGCCATGCCTGCAACGATGATCCGAAACTGATTTGCAAGCGCCATTGCCTGAATGACTTGGTGCGGACCGTTTCAAAGCTGCTTGAGATCAGACCTTTCCATCGCAAAAAGGGCCGGAAAACCCGGCCCTTTTTGTCATTTTCGAACCCACGGCCCATCTTGACCCATTCACAAACCTTTGGATTGATAGGTCGCCGCCACCCGGCTGATTGACACGATATAGGCCGCAACCCGCAGATCTTCGACATCGCCGCGCCCATGCCAAACTTCGCGCATCGCCTGATAGGCCGTACGCATCGTATCATCGAGGCCCGAGCGGACCAGTTCCAACTCCCCCGCCCCGCGCAGATATTTCTCTTTGAAATTGGGCGACATTGTCCAACCCAGCCCCTTATCCCCCGAAAGCTTTTCCAGTTCATTGACCAGCAAAAGATGCCGCGCCTCCTCGGCACGCCGCTGCATCCGGCCAAAGCGGATATGGCTCAGATTTTTCACCCATTCGAAGTATGACACGGTCACACCGCCCGCATTGGCATATAGATCAGGAATGATCACGACGCCTTTCTTGCGCAGAACCTCATCCGCACCAAAAGTTACGGGGCCATTGGCGGCCTCGATGATCAGCCGGGCATTGATTCGGTCCGCGTTGGTAAGGTTGATCACCCCTTCCAACGCCGCCGGGATCAAAATGTCACATTCCTTTTCCAGCACTGGCGCGCCCTCGGCCACAAAGTTGCCCTGCGGATAGCCCTTTACCGAGCCGTGCTTGGCGATCCACTGGCGCAAATCCTCGATGTTGATGCCATCATCATTTATAATCGCACCATCCCATTCGATCACCGCCGTAATAATAGCCCCATCCTCTTCCGACAGGAATTTGGCCGCGTGATATCCCACGTTCCCAAGGCCTTGAACGATAACCTTCTTGCCTTCCAAGCTGCCCGAAAGCCCCGCAACCTTCTTGTCTTCTTCATAACGAAAGAACTCTTGCAGCGCGTATTGCACGCCGCGCCCCGTCGCCTCGACACGGCCTTGAATCCCGCCCGCATGCGGCGGCTTGCCAGTCACGCAGGCCTTGGCGTTGATGTCAGATGTATTCATCCGCGCATATTGGTCGGCGATCCACGCCATTTCACGCTCGCCCGTACCCATATCCGGGGCCGGCACATTTTGCGCCGGGTTAATCAGGTCGCGCTTGATCAGTTCATAGGCGAAGCGGCGCGTAATCGCCTCCAACTCATGCGGCTCCCACGCGCGCGGGTCTATGCAAAGCCCGCCTTTGGAGCCACCAAACGGCGTTTCCACCAAGGCGCATTTATAGGTCATCAGCGCTGCCAGCGCCTCCACCTCATTCTGATTAACCGACAAAGCATAACGAATACCGCCCTTTACCGGCTCCATATGTTCCGAATGAACAGAACGATAGCCCGTGAACGTCTCAATCTTGCCGCGCAGTCGCACACCAAAACGCACGGTGTAAGTCGAGTTGCAAACCTTGATTTTCTGCTCCAGCCCGGGGCTCAGATCCATCAGCGACGTTGCGCGATTGAACATAAGATCGACAGAGTCGCGAAAGCTTGGTTCGCCCGTGATTTGCATAGTAATCTCCCTTAAGGCCATAGTTGAGCCGTTGGCTCTAGGAGGCGGACCCTAAACCATGCTGCCTAAATATTCATCACAGAAAAAAACTCTCGCATACCGAATCTCATCCAGACCTTCTCGTCTGGCCAGACAATAGATTAACGATGCTAATCGCCTCATATAATTAAAAAGACAACGGGTTTGGCAATTCGTGCGACCCAAAATGGCGGCACCCGATCGATTTTGTCGCCATTATCACGCGCCCCGCCCACGGCTTCTCAAGCCATTACCGCCACCCACGAAACAATGCGCCACTTCGCTGCAAGTTTGTTTCCCTTTCTGTCAAATTACCCACCTTTAGCAAAAAATTTACCATATTTTCTCCCAGATCGCAGGCCAATTTATGGACGGGAAATGGTGTGTCGCATCCGGTATTCACCCTATTTGCCACCATGGTCGGCCGAAAGCCGTCCGGGCGCATGAAAACGAGACAGCATCGATGAGAAGCCAGTCGAGACCAAACAATGCGAATACCCGCCTAAGCTCCCGTCCTAGCGATGGGCGGAATGTGCTGGACTAATGGTGCGGAACCATATTTCAACGCTTCGCAAAAGGCGAAGACGGCTCCTTGCTCGTTCTGAGCCTGGTGCTCTTTTTTCTCATGGCAATGATGGGCGAGCTTGCCGTTGACCTCATGCGCTTTGAACAGCGCCGCACAGAGATGCAGCAGACGCTGGACCGTTCGGTGCTGGCCGCCGCCGCTATGAGCCAGCGACTGACGGCCGAAGATGTGGTCAACGACCATTTCGGTCTTTCCCAATATCTTAGCGGCGTGGAAACAAACTCCGGCCTCAACTACCGCAGTGTGACTGCCTCTGCCAGTTCCACCATCCAGACCTTCTTTATGCATATGATGGGCATCAATAGTATCACCGCCGATGTTGGGTTCGAGCGCGGAACAGTGCATCACCAATGTAGAGGTTTCGCTTGTACTGGATATTTCCGGTTCGATGCAGAATACGCCGTCGCGGATCACTAACCTGAAAAGCTCGGCCCGCGAATTTGTCCAAACCGTTCTGAGCAGCGATGACGAAGACCGCATCTCGAATTCGCTTGCGCCCTCTAACGGTCAAGTGAATCTGGGGCCAGAATTGTTTGCTGAATACGTCAAAAGTCATACGCATAATTTCCCCGGCAGCTATAGTCTGGATTTGCCGACCAGCACGTTCAACACTGGATCTGTGCCTTTCAACTCCGCACGCCCACAGGCAGGCTTCTTTGACAGCTGGTCGGGCGCCAGCACCGTCTCGGTCTGTAGCGCCAGCTCGGAGGCCGGCA
>CALEMZ010000280.1 GCA_937910975.1 uncultured Pseudorhodobacter sp.
GCTGACAACGAGTGCCGAGTGCCGAAATAAAGGAAGATGCGCTGTTCATCAAAACGCTGATGAGATTGGTCCGCACCGGTTGTCTCAGCCCTGAAAAAGGCGTAAATGACGCAAAGTTTGACCGTCAGGGGGAAATTACTGTGCGCGATCTCAAATTGCCGGACCAACGCCACCCTGAAAAGGCGCATCGCGCCGATAATGCGCAGCCAAAAAAGCCGGATTGGATCCGGGTGAAGGCACCGACCTCGGCCGGGTACAAAAGGACCCGTGATATCTTGAAGGAACAAAAGCTGGTCACGGTCTGTGAAGAGGCTGGCTGCCCCAATGTTGGTGAATGTTGGGGGCAGGGCCATGCGACCATGATGATCATGGGCGAGATTTGCACGCGCGGCTGCACCTTTTGCAACGTGGCGACGGGCAAGCCGCAATCGCTGGATGCTTTTGAGCCGGGGCGTGTGGCCCATGCCGTGCAGCAATTGGGCCTGAAACATGTGGTAATCACCTCGGTGGACCGCGACGATCTGGAGGATGGTGGGGCCGATCATTTTGCCCAGACCATCCGCGCAATCCGTCACCGCAGCCCCGAGACGACGATTGAGATATTGACGCCGGATTTTCTGAAATGTGCGCCAGAGGGTTTGGAAAAACTGGTCGAGGCGCGCCCAGATGTGTTCAACCATAACCTTGAGACCGTGCCGGGGCTTTATCCCGAAGTGCGTCCCGGCGCGCGCTATTTCCATTCCTTGCGGCTTTTGCAGCGTGTGAAGGAACTGGACCCGACGATGTTCACCAAATCCGGCATCATGGTGGGATTGGGCGAAGAAGCGCCAGCGGTGCGGCAAGTGATGGATGATATGCGGGCTGCGGATGTCGATTTTCTGACCATTGGCCAGTATTTGCAACCTACACCCAAGCATCACCGCGTGGATCGGTTTGTCACGCCGGACGAATTCAAAGCCTATGAGAAGGCCGCTTATGGCAAGGGTTTCTTGATGGTCTCGGCGACACCGCTGACCCGGTCAAGCTATCATGCGGGCGATGATTTCGCGCAGATGCGCGATGCGCGTTTGGCCAAGCTGGCGAAGTAGGCGGGCCATCGGTGAGGGGGCAGTTTGCGCCCGGTCTCAGCCTACGCGGTGCTAAATCTTGGCTCTTTGCATCAGTTTGAGATCGGGGGAACCCGTTTGAGATAGCTGGCAATTGAGGCCCGGTCGCTTTCGGGCAGGCGGGCCATGTTTTCGACCACATGCACCATATGGCCGCCGACGCTGTCAAATTCCGGCGTAAAGCCTGTAGTCAGGTATTCGACGATTTCACCCTCGGACCAATTCAGGGCTGCGGGGGTGATGTTGGGGATACGACCTTTACCCGAAGGGTTGGGCGCGCCAGCGAGCCATTTGCTGCGATCCAGCCCGCCAAGGATATTGCGCGGCGTGTGGCATTCACCGCAATGGGCCTGGGCCTCCACCAGATAGCGGCCACGGGCTTCCACCTCGGTCAGATCACCGTTCAGCACCCAATTTTTGTTTTCAAACAGGAATTTCCAGCCGCCAAGGCTGCGGCGGATGTTGAAGGGGAAGGGGATTTCGTGCGGCTGGCTTTGGGTGGCAGAGGCAGGGAGCGTATCCATGAAGGCCTTGAGGTCGGCCAGATCTTGCATCTGCATTTTATTATAGGCGTTGTAGGGGAACGCGGGGAAGTAATGCGTGCCTTGCGGGGAAACGCCGCGTGTCAAAGCATTTGCAAAATCCGCCAGCGACCAACCACCTATGCCATGATCGGGGTCTGGCGAGATGTTGGGCGCCAGAAACGTGCCAAAGGGGGAGGCAAAGCGTTGCCCGCCTGCCAGCACCAATTGCGCTTCATCCTTGGCTTGCGGGGCCATGTGGCATGAGGCACAGCCCGCGGCCCAAAACACGGACTCGCCGCGGGTCACATCCCCTGCCAGCCCGGCGGTTTGGGCAGCGTCTAGCGGTTTGGGCGCGGTTACGACCCAAAAGATGCCCCCCCCAAGGACAGCGAGGGCCGCAGCAGATATAAGAAGGCGGCGCATGGCGAGGCTCCTGTTGGATATCTGTGCAAGTTTGCGCTGGATACGGGCATCTGGCAAGCACGGCATGGTACTGGGCTTGGTGCTGTTTCCCCTGGATCAGAGGCGGGGCAGGCGGTGGGCGCGGCCGCCACCTTCCAGTGTCAGCCAGTCGGGCCAGCCAAAGAAATACTCATATCCGAATAGCAAAAGGCAGGCGAGGATGATGCCAAGCACAAATTTCACCCGCCCCCAAGACGGCGGATTGCGCGCCCATCTCGCCATGCGCAGAAACCAAATGTAATTCATGCCTCGCCTCTAATTGCGGCGGCCAGATCGTGCCACGGCGCGGCACTGAATGTAGCGCGCGCGGCCCCAGATGGCGAGGGCAGAACCCAGATCGGAAGGTTGGGAAAGGCATCGCTGATGGCGCGGCCTGCGGGGTGGCGCGCGCCAAGCGCTATTTTGGCGGCGGTCAGGCTGGTAAAGGCAAGCCGCTTGGGGCGGGTTTCGGCGATCAGCGCTACAAGGCGCGCAGGCGCATATGCTGTGCTGGGGATGTCGCGGTCCATGCCTGACACATCTTTGGCCAGATCGGTTAGCCCAAGCCCGAGCGCGGGCAGGCTATGATCTTCAGACGGGTTGAAAAGCCGGGCAGTCAGGCGGGTCTCATACAGCAGTGGCCAAAATCGGTTGCCCGGCCCGGCGTAGTAATGCCCGCTCATTGCCGATTTGCGGCTGGCTGCGGTGCCGCAGAATATGACCTCCAAGCCCTGCGCCAAGAGGTCGGGCAGCATTAGCCCTCGTCCGTGAAGCGAACCTTGCCGATGAAAGGCAGGTTGCGGTTGCGTTGGGCGAAATCAATGCCGTAGCCCACGACAAATTCGTCGGGGATCTCAAACCCGGTCCATCTGGCCTTGATATCCACCTCGCGCCGGGTTGGTTTGTTGAGCAATGCACAAACCTCCATCCGGGCCGGATTGCGCGATTCCAACAGGTGCAGCACGTGCGACAACGTAAAACCGGTATCGACAATATCCTCGACTACCAGCACATCGCGCCCGGCAATCTCGCCGCGCAAGTCTTTGAGAATACGCACTTCTCGGCTGCTTTCCATGGCATCTCCGTAGCTGGAGGCTTCCAGAAAATCCACCTCCACCGGCAGATCCAGCTCGCGCACAAGATCCGCGATGAACACGAAAGAGCCGCGCAGCAGGCCGACGACTATCAGCTTATCCGTACCCTGGTAATGGCTGCGAATTTCGCTGGCAAGCTCTTCGATTCGGGCCGCGATAGACTTGGCCGAGATCATTTGGTCTATGACATAAGGTCTCGATGGCATGGCGGCCCCTTGATTTCCCATGCCTGTTTATCCAATACCCATGGCCAAGTCACGCCCAACTCGGATAGAATACCAAAATGCCACGTCATTCAGAAACCAAGCGCCTGCCTTATACGGCGGATCAGATGTACGGGCTTGTTGCCGATGTGGAAGCCTATCCGAAATTTCTGCCCTGGACCTCGGCGGCGCGCATCCGGTCACGCAGGGCCATCGACGGGGGCGAGGTGATGGAGGCTGATCTGGTGATCAGCTTCAAAGTATTCCGCGAGCGTTTTGGCAGCCGGGTGACCCTATGGCCCGAGGCGCGCAAGATTGATACCGAGTATCTGGACGGGCCGTTTAAATTCATGCGCTCCACCTGGTCGTTTCGAGATGCGCCGGGCGGCTGCGAGATCGATTTCATGGTGGATTTCGAGTTTAAAAACGCGATTTTACAAGGCATTATCGGCGTTGTGTTCAATGAGGCGATGCAGCGCGTTGTGCGTGCTTTTGAGCGGCGCGCGGCGGAGCTTTACGG
>CALEMZ010000281.1 GCA_937910975.1 uncultured Pseudorhodobacter sp.
TGCGGCCATGACGGGCATGTGACCATGCTGTTGGGTGCCGCGAAATACCTGTGCGAAACCCGGCGTTTTTCGGGCCGCGTGGCACTGCTGTTCCAACCTGCCGAGGAAGATGGCGGCGGCGGCGAGGTGATGGTGAAAGAGGGCGTGATGGATCGTTTCGACATCGCGCAGGTTTACGGTATTCACAATGCGCCCGGCGTGCCCTTTGGCCATTTCACCACGACGCCGGGGGCGCTGATGGCCTCGGTCGATACGGCAACGGTTACGGTGACGGGCAAGGGCGGCCATGGCGCCACCCCGCATGATTGCGTGGACCCGGTGGTGGCGATCGTTGGCATGGTGCAGGCGATCCAGACGATCATCCCGCGCAATGTCTATGCGCTGGATGAGGCGGTAATTTCCGTCACGCAAATTCACAGCGGATCAGCCAGCAATATCATCCCCGAAGATGGCTGGTTTTGCGCCACTATTCGCTGTTTTGACCCGGTGGTGCGCGCGCTGCTCAAGCGCCGTTTCCATGAGATTGTCGCAGGCCATGCCACGGCTTACGGGGTGCGCGCCGAGGTCGATTATGACTGGGGCTATCCGCCCACGATCAATCACCCAAGTGAGGCTGCCTTTGCCGCCAAGGTCGCGGCTGAGATTTCGGGCGAAGCCGCGGTGGAGGCCAATGGTGTCCGCGAAATGGGTTCCGAGGATTTCAGCTATATGCTGGAGGCGCGACCGGGGGCCTATCTGTTCATGGGGATCGGCGACGGTGCCGGGCTGCATCATTCGGCCTATAATTTCAACGATGAGGCGGCACCTGTGGGCGCAAGCTTCTTTGCCCGCCTTGTTGAGCGCGCGCAGCCTTTGGCGTAAGGCGCTGCCGCAGGATTTTCGTGTCGAAAATCCTGCGCGGCCCAACACTGAGGCGATGCCAGCGGGGCTTTGCCCTGCGGGCACCAACGAAGGGCGGGAGCGGCCCCGGTTTACCCCATGCGAATCAGGATTGATCAATGCTTTGGGCTTAAAGCCCCAAGGATCGTAGGGATCAACCTATAGACCACTACATTTAGGTAACCGCATCGTATAGTGTCTGGCGGCGGCTGGCAAAAATATGATCAAAATGCTAGATTGCGGGCAACGTTGAAACTGAATGGAGCCTTTTATGACCGCCGATTTTATTGATAACGGACCAAGCCCCCACGACCTGTGGCAGATGGACCGGGACCATACATTGCATCCATGGGCTAACTTCGGACCGTTTGAACGTGAAGGTTCCCTGATCATGGCGCGGGGTGAAGGTTGCTATTTGTGGGATGCCGAGGGACGGCGATATTTCGATGCAGTGGGCGGCATGTGGTGCACCAATATCGGCCTTGGTCGGGCGGAAATTGGTCAGGCGATGGCAGAGCAAGCCGTGCAGCTTGGCTTTGCCAACAGCTTTGTCGATATGGCCAATGGCCCCTCGGCTATGTTGGGTGCAAAGCTGGCAGAACTCGCCCCCGGTGATCTGAACCGGGTTCACTTCACCACCGGAGGCTCCACCGCCATCGATACCGCGTACCGGATGGTGCATTATTATCAAACCAGTATGGGTCGGCCTGATAAAACCCAGGTGATCGCACGCAATTTCTCCTATCACGGCTCCACCTATATCAGCCAAAGCGTCGGCAAGCGCCCGGGTGACCGGATTGCAGAGTTCCGCTATTTGGAAAGTGGCATCCACCACGTCAGCGCCCCAAATTTCTATCGCGCGCCCGAGGGCATGGATGAGGCGGCGTTTTGCGATCATCTGGTGGCGGAGTTTGAGGCCAAGATTGCGGAAGTCGGCGCGGATAAGATCGGTGGTTTCTTTGCCGAACCGATCCAGGCTTCGGGCGGGGTCATTGTGCCACCTGCGGCCTATCTGCCGCGCATGGCCGCCGTTTGCCGCGCACATGACATCCTTTTCATTGCTGATGAGGTTGTCACTGCCTTTGGTCGTACCGGCCATTGGTTTACAAGTCTGGATCAATTCGGCGTTCAGCCCGATATGATCACATGTGCAAAGGGTTTGACATCGGGCTACATCCCCCTAGGCGCGTTGATCTTTTCGGATCGTATCTGGGCCGCAATGGCTGCGGACGGCGAGCGTTGGTTCACCTCAGGTTTCACCTACTCCGGGCACCCGGTTTCTTGCGCTGTCGCCCTGAAAAACATTGAGATCATGGAGCGTGAGGATTTGCTGGGCAATGCCACGCGGGTCGGTGGATATTTTGAGGCGCGCATGGCCGAGATGAAAGCGCTGCCGATGGTTGGCGATGTGCGCGGGTCCAAGCTGATGGTTTGTGTAGAGAATGTGGCGGATAAGGCCAGCCGTGTACTGTTGCCTGAGGAGCTGAATGTGGGCAAACGCATCTCGGATGCTGCCGAGGCGATGGGGCTGATGGTGCGGCCTATGGGGCATCTGAACGTGATGTCGCCACCGCTGACAATCGCGAAAGCGGAAGTCGATTTTGTGGCGGAGGTGCTGGAAAAATCGATCCGACAGGTGGCCGATGAGTTGGTGCGTGATGGTGTCAGGCTGGCTTGACAGGAAGCACAGATTTGTCCTTTCTTCGGCATCCGGATTTCTGGCGTCTCCGGCATGGTAACGACGCTCACGCGAAAGGATCATGGCATGGCGTTGGAAGATGCAAAGAAGGACGTGGATGGCGCGTTTACCCGGCAGGGGCTGCGAGGTCTCGCGTTTGAAAATGCCTTTGCCGGCGCAACCTCATTTTTGCGCCGGCGTTACACCAAGGATCTGACCGGGGTTGATCTGGCCATTACAGGCGTGCCGTTTGATCAGGCTGTTACGCATCGCTCCGGCACGCGTTTTGGCCCACGTGCCATCCGCGAGGCCTCAAGCCTGCAACCCTTCGACCCGCCTTACGGTTGGCCAACCAGTCCGTTGGAAGATATGGCGATCATCGATTATGGCGATGTCGCTTTTGATTACGCGCATACCCCCAGCTTTCCGGGCCTGCTAACCGACCATATCCGCACCATCTTGACCGCA
>CALEMZ010000282.1 GCA_937910975.1 uncultured Pseudorhodobacter sp.
CCGAACCTTCGCTATGCGTTTCTCAGCAACCTTCCTGTAAGATTCCTCGCGCTCAATCCCGATGAAATCGCGGCCCAGCATCTTGGCGACAGCCCCCGTCGTCCCCGTCCCAAAGAACGGATCGAGCACCACATCGCCTGGGTTGGTCGACGCGATCAGGATCCGATGCAGCAAGCTCTCCGGTTTCTGGGTCGGGTGGGCCTTATCGCCGGCCTCATCCTTCAACCGCTCATGGCCGGTACAAATCGGCAGCACCCAGTCCGAGCGCATCTGCACACCGTCATTCAACGCCTTCAGCGCGTCGTAGTTGAAGGTATATTTCCCACCCTCATCCCGGCTCGCCCAGATCATCGTTTCATGCGCGTTCGTCAGTCGCTTGCCCCGAAAATTCGGCATCGGGTTCGATTTGCGCCAAACAACATCATTGAGCAACCAATACCCCTGATCCTGTAAGGCGGTGCCGACCCGGAAAATGTTGTGATATGAGCCGATCACCCATATCGCACCATTTGGCTTCAACAACCGCTTCGCCGCTGCCAGCCATTTCCGCGTGAACTGGTCATATTTCGCAAAGCTGGAGAACTGGTCCCAGTGGTCATCCACTGCATCAACCAATGAATTGTCGGGCCGATGTAAATCGCCTTTCAACTGCAGATTATAGGGCGGGTCCGCGAAAATCAGGTCAACCGATCCGGCGGGCAGGCTGTTCATTACGTCAATGCAGTCACCTGCAATAATCTGGTTCAGGGGCAGAACGGCTGCCTCCGGCGTCTTTGTCTTAATCATCATTTTTGCCTCTGCCCCGCGCATTTTGCGTCGTTTGTTAGGGCTAAAGATGATTCATTACTGATTCGCCGTCAAATTCTTTATTGAATCAAGGACTTAGAAATTTCTCTTGATACAAGATATTGTGTACCGGTTTGAACGAACGTCTATGATGCGCGGTGACCCCAAGATTTAGGAGCGCCAACTGATGCTCTTTTGTCGGATATCCAGCGTTTCGATCCCATCCATAGCCCGGATGCTGTTGCGCCAAACCCACCATGATCCGATCGCGTGTCACTTTGGCCACAATAGAGGCCGCTGCGATCGACAGGCACAGCGCATCGCCTTTGATAATCGCCTCACCGGGGCAAGGCAGATCGCGCGGTAGCAGGTTTCCATCAATCAGCGCATAATCCGGGGGTGAAGGAAGCCCGCGCAGCGCGCGTTCCATCGCGAGGTGGCTGGCCCGCAGAATGTTCAGCGCATCAATTTCCTCAACCGATGCATGCGCGATGGAAACCTCGGCCTGTGCCATGATCGCATCAAACAAGGCCTCCCGTCGCCGGGCCGTAAGCGCCTTACTGTCGGCGAGGCCCGGCGGCACCATACCCGGCAGCAGGCGCACGGCAGCGGCGGTCACGGGCCCGGCCAGCGGCCCCCGCCCCACCTCATCAACACCGGCAATGCACAAAGCCCCCCGATTGCGGGCGGCTATCTCGAAACGGTCATCAGGGGCTGTTTTTGTCATGGGCCGACCAAAACCGATTGGGCACGAAAAGAAAAGGGGGCGGAGGCTGCTCATCCCTCCGCCCCAGTCCGGGCACGCCATTACGGGGACAGGTGGCGCACCCCGGTGCTGCCGTCAGTAACGGCGGCGACCTTGCTCACGAAAGCCCGCGTTCAGCAGGCAGTTTTGCTCATAGGCGGTGCGGCCATGGCCACGCCCGCGCTCGCTCCCGCGCCTGTGCCCGGACAGCGACACTTCGCAGCGCTGCGGCAAGCGACGATCCACCCCGGCGCGGCGTAGGCAACGCTCGGGGTACACCACTTCGCTTTGCCGATGACCGCGTAGCTGCACCGCACATTGGGCGGGCAAAACGGTGGCGCGGCGCTCGCGCTGGGGGGGGGAATAGATGTGCTTCTGTCTGGGCGGTTGATAGACATGGCGCGGGGGGGCGCGGTCATCATCACGGCTGTTGATCGCTGTGCCGATGATGGCAATCGCCGCGAGGGCCGCAATGGCCTTGGCAAAATCATCACCATTTTGGCCCGCGCGGGCCGGAACGGCGGCGGCTGTCATCAAAGCCAGCGCAGTGGCGGCAGCGGCTATTGTGGCAGTGAAGCGACGGATAGCGGGAGTTTTAAGGCATATCATCGGGTCAGTTCCTTCCGGGTTTGGGCCAACGCCTTGGATGCGCCGGGTTGATGGCTCATGCTCCTCCCACCTCGGATTGACAGGCAATATCGGCGCGGCGTTATGCGATAACCCTCCGTTTTTTTGCGGGTGATATTGAATAACAACGCCAGTTCCGCGCAGATTGGTGCCAGCCCGCAGATCAGGAGGATCGCGCCCGTGTCATTGAAACCCGTGTTACTGAAAGCTAGCGTTGCTGCCCTTGCCTTTGCCCTCATCTTTGCCGGGGCCGCGCAGGCAGAGTGTTACGCCGATTACAAAGCCAAACAGGATGCCCCGTTGCGCCTGCATTACGGGGTGATCGCCCTGCCCGATAACGCCTGCTCGGCCGGGGCCGCGGCGGGGGTGATCGCGCCGCGTCTGGCACAGCAGGGGTGGACACTGCTCAACGTACTGTCCATCTTTGGGCCTGAGGGCCTAGCCGAAAGGAAAGCCAGTGCCGGCGCCTACTTCCTCTCCTTCTGACAGCTTGCGTGCGGGCAACCGGGTGGTTGCAGGCGGGATCGCTGCGATTGTGCTGATCTTGTTCGGTGCCGCCGTGTTCTTATTCCTGAACCTGCCCGATGCGAACGCGTTCAACACGCGGGTCGAGCGGATTTTCATTGAGAATGACGGGCTGACAACCGGGGCCGAGATCAAGTTGCTGGAGATCCTCGCCCAGTCTGGTACCGCGTTCTCGGATGTTCTGGCCAGCTACCGCGTTGTAATCTTCGTGCTCTTGGTGTTTGCGACAGCTTTGATGATCGCGGCTTTGGTGTTTTTGGTCACGATCATCGCGCTGAACCGGAGGATCTCGGCGATCCAGCGCTCGGGCATTCAGGTCGCTTCGCTTCTGATCAGCCGCGAATCCCTTGCAGTTTACATCAATGATATGGAGTTCAAGCTGACCGAAGCCGCGCTTGAAACGCTGTCTGTTCTGGCCGAGGCGCGGATGGATGACGATGTAATGACCGGGGCGCAGATTGAGGGAGTGATCTCGGGGCGGGATGCCTCGGATTGCGAAGAGGCCGCGGGAGCGACGCGGATCAAACGGCTGCGGGACGCGTTGGGGAATCAGTTGGTCAGCGAATTGCTGGTCAAAACAATTGCGCGGCGAGGTTATGTTCTGGCGGTAGGCAAAGATGTGATCCGTATGCTCTGAACGGCAGGAGCCCAGCACACGCCCTCGTAAGCCTGATAAACAACAGGATAAATTTTATCTTTCTCACCCCACCCCGCGCCGCCAATGCGGACGTTCTGAACGCCGCGACCTATTGGTTTTTGCCTGGGCAGTTCACGCTCTTGCAAGAGTGCGAATAAATCTCAGCGCTGCATGCCGTCGCATAAGGTCACGAAGCAGCCGCCACGTATAAAAGCCCATAAATTCCGAATCTGTAACTTTTGCCTCTTGCCCCTTTCGCATGGCATCATTAAATGGGTCGATGGAGACGTGGCTGAGAGGCCGAAAGCACTCGGTTGCTAACTGAGCGTGGGTGGAAGCCCACCGTGGGTTCGAATCCCACCGTCTCCGCCAGTTTCTTAAATATTATTGTTTAAAAACAATGACTTAAGGTGATTTTTTGGTTTCTCGTCCCTATTCGCGTCCCCATATCTGCGTTGGTGAAGATGTTGGGTTGTCTGAAATCGCCGTTGGAATGTTTCACCTTAGCACCCTTCCATCGTTCAAAGCTAACGGGCAATGTCGGGCGACTTACCCATTCATGCGTTGGAAAATCTCACCGTGACCGACAAACCTGATAATCTGCTTGATCGAATGAAGCTGCTTGGTGAACGGCTAACCATACTTGGGCCGAAACCACAAAACCTACCTTATGAAGAGATCGTAGCGCGTATCGCAGTTTTCATGCTGTCCCAAGAGAAGCTTCGCACTGACTACGCTTTCAGCAACGAAGTTGGTGAAGACCTTGAAGACGACGACGATGCCAGATTTGACCCCATAGCCCTCTATGCCGCCCATCCCGAAAGCTTTGACGCTATCGCCATGTTCGTTGACGCAGAAATGTCGGAACACGAAGAGGAGCTTTTGTCGTGCAAGGATGCCAGCCTCTTCGCCTACAACACCCGTGTCTTCGGGGCCGCACTTCGTCTGGCGAGATCAGAGAAGATTTCACCTATTCTGATGGGGTTCTTGGTTGAACATCTCATCAAACCAAACCCACCACAAAAACTAAAAGGTCGTGGTAGACCAAAAGACACAACCGACGATCTGACATTCAAACGACAGGCAATAGAGTTTGCAGTCGCACATGGGCTTACGCCGACGCGCAACGATGCATCCACCGACATGACCAGTGCATGTGATGCCGTGGCTGATGCTGGTCGCAAGCTTTACCAACAACATGGAAACCCGAAGTTCATATCTGGTTACACCTTCGAAGCCCTGAAAAAGGTCTGGCAGAAGAACGTTTAGTGCCATTGGCCGCGTGGGAAAGTAATCCCGCTTTACCGCCCATGCTGACGACCAAGTAGTTCCGTATTGTTCTCCTATGTTCAGTAACAAGGAGGAACAAATGCAGCTACTACGCCGAAAACAAGTTGAACAGATTACGGGTCTGTCGCGGTCCAGCATCTACGCCATGATGGCAGAAGGTGTGTTTCCACGTCAGAAGAAAATCGGTCGTCGCGCCGTCGCATGGCGAAGGGAAGATATCGAAGCTTGCCGCGTGTGTCGGATGGTCAGTTGCTGTTCCTACAGCACATGATTTCCAAGATGCGGAACGACGAAGCGGGTTCGCGCATCGGTATTGTCATGAACGGTTCCCCATTGTTCACGGGTGGTGCAGGTTCTGGTGAAAGCGAAATCCGCCGTTGGATGCTAGAGAACGATTGGGTTGAGGCCATCATCGCGCTTCCTACCGATCTCTTCTACAACACAGGCATTCAAACCTACGTTTGGTTGTTGACCAACCGTAAGAGCAAGGATCGGCAAGGGAAGGTTCAGCTTATCGATGCCAGCAGCGACCGTTTCTGGAAATCCATGCGGAAATCCCTCGGTTCGAAGCGGCGAGAAATACCACAGGAAAGCGTGGACGAGATTTCTCGCATCTACTCCGAGATGTTGAACGGCGAAGATGGTTGGGGTGAATTCTCGAAAATCTTCAACACCACCGACTTTGGCTATCGTGAAATCCGTGTGGAACGCCCCCTGAAACTTGCCTTCGCAGTGACCAAGGAAGGGTTGGAAAACCTTCGGGATGCAAAGCCATTCCAGAAGCTAGATCAAGATGAACGCACAGGCATCCTTAGCGCGTTGCTAACTGGTCTTCCCGATGGTGAACGGTGGTTGGATAACCCGCTTACAGCGCCCGACCTTGGACTTGATGGGATTGCCGCCGAGGCAC
>CALEMZ010000283.1 GCA_937910975.1 uncultured Pseudorhodobacter sp.
ATGGAAAAGCCGTCAATTTCCATATCATTCCTGACACCGGCGGATTGAACATAGGCCTTTTGACCGTACAGTTTTTTCATCAGCCCTTCAGCCATCGGCGAACGGACAGCGTTATGGTCGCAGCAAAACAACACCGATTGGGGAAAATCGGCCACGCTCACCCCCAATGCAAAACACAGATGAGCGTGAAAAGACGACGGGCGGTATCAATATCGACCTCGGCTTTGCCCTCCAGCCGTTCTTGCAAAACCCGCGCACCCTCGTTGTGGATGCCCCGCCGCGCCATATCAATCGCCTCGATCTGGCTGGGCGGCAGGCGCTTCACGGCCTCAAAGTAGCTTTCGCATATCTGGAAATAGTCCTTCACCACCTGCCGAAACGGCCCGAGACTCAGATGGAATTCACCCACCTTCTCAGAAGCTTCGGTGGCAATATCAAACACAAGCCGCCCTTCACGGATCGCAAGGCCAAGGCGGTATGGGCCGTCAGGAACGGCCTTATCCTCACGTTTTGGCAGCGCAAAACTGTTGTCTTCCAACAAATCAAAGATCGCGACCTTACGCTCCTGCTCGATCTCGGGAGTGGGTGCGGCAAGGCCGTTCTCGTCAATTTCGATATGGCAAATGCGGTTCATTAGGCTATTTCCAACACGGGTTCCGGGATTTGATGGCCTTTTGTGGCCCCTGACGCAAGGGGTCAGTCGTTCAGCCGGTCAAGTCGCGCCCGAACCGAAAGCCCATGCGCCTGAAGGCTTTCCGAGGTGGCCAGCCGTTCCGCCGCAGGGCCAATCGCGCGCAAAGCGGCAGGGGTCATTTGCGTCAACGTGGTACGCTTCATGAAATCGAGCACCGAAAGCCCGCTGGAAAACCGGGCCGAGCGTGCGGTGGGCAAGACATGGTTCGGCCCGCCAACGTAATCACCGATCGCTTCGGGCGTGTATTGGCCCAGAAAAATCGCGCCCGCATGGGTGATCTGTTGGCTCAAGGCTTCCGGATCCGCCACGCACAGCTCCAGATGCTCTGGCGCCACCCGGTTTGAAAGCCGCGCCGCCTCTGCCAGATCACGCGTCACGATCACCGCGCCATTGTCGCGCCAGCTTGCCCCTGCAATCGCCCGGCGCTCCAGCGTTTCAAGACGTTTTTCAACGGCTTGCGCAACCAAAGCGCCAAAGCCTGCGTCATCCGTCACCAGAATACTTTGCGCGCTTTCGTCATGTTCAGCTTGGCTTAAAAGGTCCAGCGCGATCCAATCCGGGTCATTGTCACGATCCGCTATCACCAGAATTTCTGATGGCCCCGCGATCATATCAATACCCACGCGGCCAAAGACCCGACGCTTGGCAGCAGCCACATAGGCATTGCCAGGCCCGGTTATTTTATCAACCGGCGCAATCGTCTGCGTTCCGTAGGCCAAGGCCGCAATCGCCTGCGCACCACCGATGCGGTAAACCTCATCCACACCCGAAATTCGCGCGGCCAGCAACACCAAAGGGTTCACCAGCCCGTCCGGTGTAGGGCAGCAAATCACCAGCCGCTCCACGCCCGCCACCCGCGCCGGAATTGCATTCATCAACACACTGGAGGGATAGCTCGCCAACCCGCCCGGCACATAAAGCCCCGCTGCCGAAACGGGCGTCCAGCGCCAGCCAAGCCGTGCGCCTGTGGGCTCCTCCCACATCGCATCTTCGGGTTTTTGCCGCGCGTGATAGGCGCGAATACGCTCCGCCGCCAGTTCCAGAGCGGCACGATCCTCGGCGGAGACCTTGGCACATTCGGCCTCAATCTCGGCTGCGGTAAAGCGCATGGTCTCAGGCGTCAGTGCCAGTCGGTCAAAGCGCTGCGTCAGCTCCAGAACAGCCGCATCGCCACGGGCGCGCACATCAGCGATGATGCTTGCCACCACGTCGTCGACATCCGCGCTATCTTCGCGTTTCGCGCCCAAAAGCGTGGCAAACTGCGCCTCAAAATCAGCGTCAGAGGTGGACAAGAATACCGGCATGGCGCGCCCCTTATTGCAACCTGCCTTCCCCTTATCGCGCCGGGGCCGCTATCTCAAGCGGTGCGGCACGAAAGCAGGCGAATTGGTCGCATGGCCCGCCCGAGAAATAGCCGCCCGACCTTGTTCCCTTAGCCGTCGTGGCTCGGCATCTTACGCGACGGGGCCATATGTGGCCGCGTCACATCGCGCAGGGTCACGTTCAGCGCCTCCACCTCCAGCGCCACCGCCCCATCTCCGGCCAGCGTCAGCACCACCCGGCCAGTTCCGTCCGCGCCCGGCTCAAAGCTAACAGAGAGCAGCGACAGGATCGTATTCTCATCATGTTTCTGAAGCCCCTGCGAGCGTACCGCCGTAACATCGTGAAACATCAAAAGCGTGCGCACCCGCTCATAGGCCCGCCCCGCCCGTTCCGCCGCAGCCCGGTCTTCCCATCGAAACCGGTTTAAGAGCACCCCAAACTCACGCCGTTTGGCGACATAGCGCATGTCTGATTCCGGCAGCACCGCATCTTGCAACAGCGCCGAGATCACCTGAAGGTCGTCAATGTCCTGAGCAATCAAGGCCAGCGGGGCCTCGGCTCCATCCTCAAAGCTAGCGTCGCTCATGTGGTGATCCGTTCAATATGTGCACCGCACGCCCCCAGCTTTTCCTCTACCCGTTCATAACCGCGGTCGAGATGATAAACACGGCTGACCACGGTTTCCCCCTCCGCCGCCATAGCCGCCAGGATCAGGCTCACGCTGGCGCGCAGATCGGTCGCCATAACCCGTGCCCCTTTCAGCTTTTCTACGCCCGTGACGGTGGCATGACCACCATGCACCTCAATCTTGGCCCCCATGCGGATCAGTTCCGGCGCATGCATGAAGCGGTTCTCAAAGATCTTCTCTTCCAGCACGCTCGTGCCTTGCGCCGTGCACAAAAGCGCCATCATCTGCGCCTGCAAATCGGTTGGAAAACCGGGGAACGGTTCCGTCGTCACATCAACCGCACTCACCCGCCCATTCTTGCGCTTCACCTTCAAGCCGCGCTCGGTTTCTTCCACCGTAATTCCCGCCGCATCCAGCTTTTCGCAAAACGCGCCAACAAGGTCGATGCGTCCGCCAAGGCATTCCACCTCACCGCCGCAAATCGCCGGGGCCAACATATAGGTGCCAAGCTCAATCCGGTCGGTCACCACCGGATGGGTAGCCCCGCCCAGACGGTCCACGCCCTGAATGGTGATGGTGCTCGTGCCCTCACCGTCAATCTGCGCACCCATGCGCCGCAGGCATTGCGCAAGGTCAACAATCTCCGGCTCCCGCGCCGCGTTCTTCAATACGGTCGTGCCCTTCGCCAAAGTCGCCGCCAGCAAAGCATTCTCCGTCGCCCCAACGGAAACGAAAGGAAATTCCACCACAGCGCCTTTCAGCCGCCCGCCCTGCGCGCGTGCATGGATATAGCCGTCACGCAGCTCCAGATCAGCGCCCATCGCCTCCAGCGCCTTAAGGTGCAGGTCCACCGGCCGCGCACCAATCGCACAGCCCCCCGGCAGTGACACAATCGCATGCCCATCCCGCGCCAGCATCGGCCCCAGCACCAGAATCGAGGCCCGCATCTTGCGCACGATGTCGTAATCGGCGGTGTGGTTGTGGATGTTATGGCTCGACATCGCCAAAACCTGTCCACCCTGAAGGCTGACCACTTCCGCCCCCAAAGAGCCCAAAAGCTGAGTCATCGTCTGAATATCTGACAGCCGCGGCGCGTTGGTCAGCGTGAGAGGCTCTTCGCTCAGCAATGTGGCAGGCATCAGC
>CALEMZ010000284.1 GCA_937910975.1 uncultured Pseudorhodobacter sp.
GCTGGCAGACAGAGCCTTTGATGCGGATTGGCTGCGCAATGACCTGCTGAAGCGCGACATCGTCCCTGTCATACCGCCAAAATCCAATCGGAAGTTTCCGGCGGAGTTCGACAAAGAAACCTACAAATGGCGGCACCTTATCGAAAACTACTTCGGCAAACTGAAGGAAAACAGAGGGATAGCGATGCGTTCTTGCAAAACAGACCAGAGCTTCAAAGCCTTCATCTCAATCGCGGCAACAATCATTCATACAAGGTGAACGTCAACAGCCCCTAGCCAAATGCTCAAAAAAGCCAAGAAAATAAGGCTTTTGAGCACTTCGTCACTGTAATCGACAATTACATGCAAATGCCCATCGGCAATCTCATCCGCGAACCCCGCCAAGGACTCCAAGGCGGCGGGGTCGCTTTAATCATCGACCACCACGATTTCCGCGCATGAAGGTAATGCCGCTAACGCTGATTTAACCGCCAGCGGCAGCAAGTCTGGACGCTGATAAGTAGGGATCACGATGGACAGCGGGATCACGCCAAATCGCTCCATTTCAGCTGGGTGTTCCGCGTCACCGCCCGCTTTAGGCGCTTGCCCACAACCCTGTCAAACTCATAGCCTGCAATCTCGCCCGAACCGGGGCGGCGGGCCCAGATATCGGCCTCGGTAATCACATGGCCTTCGGGCAAGTCGCGGTCGGCCACGACCGACGCGCGGGCAAAACGGTAGACCGGTTCCTCAGCCTCGGTGCGCCGCTTGGGGTTGTGCAGCGCGGTATGGATCTCGCGGCTGCGGTCGATCAAAAACCGCAACTCTGCCGGGTCCATGGAATTGATGATATCGGGGCCTTTGCGATAGCGGCTGTCGGTGTAATGCCGCTCCAAGATACATGCCCCCAAAGCCACGCTGGCCAGCGCCATTTCCGGCCCGATCGAATGGTCGGAAAAGCCCACAACCGCGCGCGGGAACGCCGCTTTCAGGTCGGTCACGCCCTGCAAAGATACGATCTCAGGCGGGCTGGGGTAAAGGTTGGTACATTCCAGCAGCGCATATTCCACCCCCGCCGCATCCAGAATTTCGACCGATGCGCGAATGGTTTCAATGCTTTGCATACCCGTCGACATAATCACCGGCTTGCCAAAGCGCGCGATATGGCGGATCAGCGGCAGGTTGTCGGCCTCGCCAGAGCCGATTTTATAGGCCAGCACATCCAGCGTTTCCAGAAAGTCCGCCGCCGCACGGCTAAAGGGGGTGGAAAGATAAATCATCCCAAGGCTTTCCGTATAAGCCTTCAAGGCGCGCTCATCCTCAAGGCTCAGCGCACAGGCTTCCATCACATGCCAGATCGACACATCGGCATTGGGCGGAAAGATGGATTTGGCCTCATCCGTCATCTCATCTTCGATGATATGGGTCTGATGCTTGATGCATTCGCAGCCCGAAAGGGCCGCCAGCCGCACCATCTCCTTGGCCACCTCAAGGCTGCCGCCATGATTAATCCCAATCTCGGCAATCACCAAAGGCGGGTGATTTGGGCCAATTTCACGATTGCCAATTTTCATGCGGATATCCCTGCTATCTTATTCTACTTAAACCTTGCCGAGAGAGGGAGAGCCCCGCCCCTCAGCTTAGACCGGCTTCAAACCATCGCGAAAGCGCTTAATATTGGCGCGGTAGCCGGCAGCTGTCAAAAGCAGTTGCGCGCGGCCCGCCTCATCCAACTCCCGGATCACTTTTCCCGGCGCGCCCATCACCAGACTGCCATCGGGTATCTCTTTGCCCTCGGTTACCAAGGTCCCCGCCCCGATCAAACAGCCCTTGCCGATTTTGGCCCCGTTCAGAATGGTCGCCCCCATCCCGATCAATGAACCATCGCCAATAGTACAGCCATGCAGCATCGCCTTATGGCCAATCGTACAATTCGTGCCGATGGTCAGCGGATAGCCCATATCGGTATGCAGCACGCAATTTTCCTGAATATTGCTGTTTTCACCAACGCGAATTTCCTCATTGTCGCCGCGCAAGGTGGCGCCAAACCAGACGCTGGCACCCTGCTCCAACACGATCTTGCCGATCAGATTGGCATCAACGGCCACCCAAGTATCTGGGTGCAAATTTGGCGCAAAACCATCCAAGGCATAGATCATCTGACGTCAAACTCCTGATTAAGGTCGCGCACAAAGCCCGAAAGCGCGGGCTGGCGGTCCCGACGCAGGCGCTCGGCCTCCAAAATGGTGCGCAGGGCGGTGAAAGTTTGATCCAGCTCACGGTTAACCAACACATAATCATATTCAGCCCAATGGCTGATTTCGCTTTGGCTTTTGGCCATGCGCCCTGCGATCACATCGTCACTGTCTTGCGCACGGCTGCGCAACCGACGCTCCAACTCAGCAATCGAGGGAGGCAGCACAAAAATCGACACCACATCGCGACCCAAAGATGAGCTACGGATTTGCTGGCCACCCTGCCAATCAATATCAAACAGCGTGTCGCGCCCCGCCGCCATCGCAGCCTCTACCGGGCCTTTGGGCGAGCCATAGAAATTGCCGAAAACCTCTGCATGTTCCAGCATTTCGCCGGCCTCGACCATCTGCTGAAAATCATCTTGCGAGCGGAAATAATACTCACGCCCATCCTCTTCTCCCGGCCGGGGCACGCGGGTGGTGGCCGAGACGGAGAAACGGATCGTCGGGTCCCAATCCATCAGCATCCGCGCAAGCGTCGACTTGCCCGCGCCAGAGGGGGAGGAAAGGATCATCAAAAGCCCTTTTCGCGATGATTGGGGGCGGGCGGAAGTAGTTGGCATCGTCATTCCACGTTTTGAACCTGTTCGCGCATCTGATCTATCACAGTCTTGAGGTCAAGCCCGACCCGGGTGAGCGCAAGTGCTTGCGCCTTGGAACACAGCGTATTGGCCTCGCGCATGAATTCCTGCATCAGGAAATCCAGCTTGCGCCCCACCGGATCCGGGCTGGCCAACAAGGCGCGGGCGGCCTCGGTATGGGCGCGCAGCCGGTCAAGCTCTTCAGTAACATCTGATTTGACGGCGAGCAGCGCCAGCTCTTGATGAATGCGCGCTTCATCCACCTTATCAGTGCTTTGCATTACCCTCTTAATGTTTTCCCTCAGCGTCTCCGCCACCGAATCCTGCCGCAGAACGGCCTCGGCGCTGGCGGTGGCAACCAGGCTATCAATCAGGCTCAGTTGCTCCAGAAGAACCGCGTGCAGCGCCTTGCCTTCCTGCGCACGCATGCTTTGCAGATCGGCCAGAAGGGCGGCGAAATCTTGCACCAATGCGGCAGCAAGCGGCGCAGTATCTTCCTCCACCCCCCCTGTTTCCATGACCCCACGCATGGACAAGACATCGGCCTGACTGGCCTGCGCCAGCGTGACCCCCGTCGTCATCGCCTGCATTTCCACCTCGGCCAGCATGACCAGAACCGAGCGCAACACAGCCGTGTTCAGGCGCAAAGCACTGTCTTCCCCCGCCTCACGCGTCACCTTCAACGTCAGGCTTACATTGCCCCGGTTCAGCACTTTACCTGTAGCCGCGCGCAGTTGCACCTCCAACCCGTCGATCCAGTCAGGCAGCCGCAGCCGCAAATCCAGCCCCTTGCCATTGACAGAGCGGATATCCCACACCCAGCCATGCACACCATACTGGCCGCGCCGCGTCGCAAATCCGGTCATGGATTGGATCATATTTTCTGCTTCCATTCTCATTATGCGGTGCCACACCAGCCCCGCCCGTTATTTACCATTTATACAGTTTCTTCGCCAAATGCAGTGGGCTTCGTGTATCTTAAGACTTGAGTAAGACTTCTTACGCAACTGTTAACCCCAAAAAGCAGGGGTGTGCGTCCAAACCAAAACCCGGTGTTGCGGCGCGATAACAGTACGGAAAGGTCGCAGTAATACAGCAAGCCACACTATGCATGCCGACGGAGAAGAACAATGACATCGAGCTTCTTTGATACTGGGTCCAAAGTTACTGGCCCCCATGTTACTGGTCCCGACGCGCCACCGCCCTCCGGGTTGACTTCGTTCCAAAAGCCGCATGGCCCCGCCCTTTTCCAGATTCCATTGAACTAGAATTCTGCACTTAG
>CALEMZ010000285.1 GCA_937910975.1 uncultured Pseudorhodobacter sp.
CAGCATGGCGGCCAGCGCCTCGGGCGGCGGCAATTGGTCAATTGGTGTGGTGCGGCTGGTCGATGCGGCAGTCATCTGATTCCCCCTGCCTTTCAGTAAATACCTATCTGATACCTTTTGTCCACCTTTAGATATGCCTGCGCGAAATCATCGATAATTGCTTATTTCAGGCGCATATTTAAAGATTTTGGTCTTTAATTTTCATGATAGGTAGTATATAGGTATTATATGAGCAAGCACGCAGCGCCCTTTGTTATCGGTTGTGATGGTGGCGGAACTGGCTGCCGGGTTGCTGTTGCGGATTTGCAGGGCCACATGTTGGCGCAGGCTGCTGGTGGGCCTGCAAATGCAGCCTCTGCTTTTGATGTCATGGCGGCAAATGTAAGTGCGGGGCTGGCGGATGTGGCGCTGCAGCTGGGCCTGTCGATGCAGGACTTGATGCGCGGCGTGGCACATTTTGGCCTTGCCGGGGTGATGACCCCGCAAGATGCCAGCCGGGTGGCGGCGGCGTTCCCGTTTGCTCAGATCTGCGTCACCGAGGATCGGGTGGTCGCGGTTGCGGGCGCGCTGGGCGCGGCGGATGGTGTGTTGATCGCCATCGGAACCGGAACGATTGTGGCGGCAAGGCGCGGCTTGCAGGCAAAAAATGTCGGCGGCTGGGGTTTGAAGCTTTCCGATCAGGCCTCTGGCGCATGGCTGGGGCGCGGTCTGTTGGAACATGCGCTGCTGTGCCATGACGGGCTGGAGGAGCATACAGACCTGACGCGCGCAGCCTTTGCGGATTTCGGTGATGACCCTGCCCGCCTGGTGGCTTTTGCCGCCCGGGCGTTCCCTGCCGATTATGCGCGTTTTGCGCCACAGATCATCGCCGCTGCAAAGGCGGGAGATGCGGCGGGGCAGATGTTGATGCGGCGCGGTGCGGCTTATCTGATCCGCGCCCTGGAGGCCGTGGATTTTGCCAAAGGCGATGCCCTTTGCCTGACGGGCGGCGTGGCCCCACATTACGCACTCTACCTTCCTGTGTCGGCGCAAGATGCAATCGTGCCGCCGCAAGGCTCGGCCTTGGATGGCGCGCTGCGGCTGGCCTTGCAAGCGGCGCGAGAAATGGAAGGCGCGCCATGACCATAGCGGATTTCCTTGACCCCAAAGGCTGGCTGACCCGCGAGGCGGGGCCGCGCTATGTGCAATTGCACAAACGGCTTAGCGAAGCTGTGGCGCAGGGCATCTTGCGCCCCGGTGCCCCCTTGCCGCCAGAGCGCGAGATTGCCACCATCACAGACTTGAGCCGTGTAACCGTACGCAAAGCCATCAGCCTTCTCGCCGATGAGGGGTTGATTGTGCAAAAGCAGGGTTCCGGCTCCTTCATCTCGAACCGCACGCCACGGATTGAGCAATCCTTGTCTCGGCTGACCTCATTTACCGAGGATATGGCCCGGCGGGGCAAGGTTTCGACCTCGCGCTGGCTGGAACGCGGTCTATTCATGCCATCGCCCGATGAGGTGCTGATGCTGGCGCTGGCGGCAGAAAGTTCGGTCGCGCGGCTTGCTCGGTTGCGCAGCGCCGATGGCCAGCCCCTAGCGATAGAACGGGCTTCGCTGCCCACTGACATTCTGCCCAACCCGCTGCTTGTGGAAACCTCGCTTTATGAGGCGTTGGAGGCGCGTGGCCTGCGCCCGGTGCGCGCATTGCAAAAAATATCAGCCATCAATCTGGGCGACGAGGATGCGGCCTTGCTGGAGGTCAATCCCGGTGTGGCGGGATTGCGGATTGAGCGGACATCCTATCTGGAAAATGGCCGCGTGGCAGAGTTTACCCGCTCTATCTATCGCGGGGATGCCTATAATTTCGTGGCCGAATTACGCCTTTCAAAGGAATGAGAAATGCCCCGGACTGAGACGTATATGCGTCAGGAAATTCTTGAGATCCCGCATGTTGTCGCGAATTTGCTGACATTGGGTGCGCCGGGGATCAAGGCTGCTGCAGCGGGGCTAGTGGCGCGCGATCCGGCCTTCATGATCTCGGTCGCGCGCGGCTCCTCCGACCATGCCGCGACCTATTTCAAATATTGCAGCGAATTGTTGCTTGGTATCCCCGTGGCCTCCGTTGGCCCTTCGGTCGCTTCGGTTTACAAGCGCCCATTGCGACTTCAGGGCGCGGCCTGCATCGCCATTTCGCAATCAGGCAAAAGCCCCGATATCGTGGAAATGGCGCGTGCAGCACGGGCGGCAGGGGCGATGTCGCTGGCGTTGACCAACCACCCCGAAAGTGACCTCGCGCGGGTCAGCGATCATACATTGTGCCTGCATGCGGGCGCTGAGCTTTCAGTGGCGGCGACAAAAACCTTTGTCACGTCTATTGTTTCCGGCATCTGGCTCTTGGCGCAGATGAAGGGTGATGCTGATTTGCTGGCCGCCATCCATGCGCTGCCAAAGGTGTTGGAACAGGCCGCCCATGCCGATTGGGGCGCTGTTAGTGCGGCGCTGGCAGATCGAAACTCGATTTACTGTCTCGGGCGCGGCCCGGCCAATGCGATTTCCAATGAGGCGGCACTGAAATTTAAGGAAACCTGCCAGCTTCATGCCGAAAGCTATTCGTCGGCCGAGGTGCTGCACGGCCCGGTTTCTATTGTCGATAGCGGCTTCCCGGTGATTGCCCTCGCCGCCAATGACGCAGCAGAGGATGTACTGGTTCAGGTGGCCGATGATATTGCGGCCAAGGGTGCGAATGTCTTTGTTACCTCCACCAAGGCAGTCCGCGCGCAATCCCTTCCCACCATCCGCAGTGCCCATGCGCTTACCGATCCCATCGCGCTGATCGTGTCTTTCTACGCCATGGTCGAACAGGTCGCCTGCGCGCGCGGCATCAACCCGGATGCACCGCGCCACCTCAAGAAAGTCACGGAAACGGTATGAGCCTGCAAGCCTATGTAGGGGCCAATATTTTTGACGGGATGGCGCTGCATCAAGGGTTTGCGCTGCTGCTGGATGCGGGGGCGTTTCACGGGGTCTGTGAAGCGCGTTCCGTACCAGAGGGGGCTGAGAAGATCATGCTTGCGGGCGGCACCATCTTGCCTGGGTTCGTGGATCTGCAGGTCAATGGCGGCGGCGGCGTCATGTTCAATGATGACCAATCCGTCACGGCCTTGGCCATCATCGCCCGCGCCCATGCCAGAACCGGAACCGCCGCGATCCTGCCCACGCTGATCACCGACACGCCCGCCCGCACCCGTGCCGCGATTGCCGCCGTAGCGCAGGCCATTGCACAAAATGTGCCGGGGATCATCGGGTTGCATTTGGAAGGGCCACATCTGGACATTGCGCGCAAGGGTGCCCATGACCCAAGCCTCATTCGTCCGATGGCTGCCGAAGACTTTGCGCTGATCTGTGGCGCGGCGCGTCAGCTTCCCAACCTGATGCTGACTGTGGCCCCCAAAAGCGTGACGCCCGCGCAAATCGCTGGCTTGCGGGCGGCGGGGGTTATTGTTTCGCTAGGCCACAGCGATTGCAGTTATGAAACGGCGCTGACCTGTTTTGATGCGGGTGCCCGTTGTGCCACGCATCTATTCAACGCGATGAGCCAGCTTGGCAATCGCGAACCTGGCCTTGTGGGGGCGGTGCTGGATAGTGGGGGCGTGAGTTGCGGGTTGATCGCTGATGGCATTCACGTGCACCCCGCCAGCATTCGCGCGGCCTTGGGCGCAAAAAGAGGCCCGGGACGGGTTTTTCTGGTTACGGATGCGATGTCTACCCTTGGGTCGGAGATCACGGAGTTTCAGCTGAACGGGCGGCGGGTGCTGCGGCAAAACGGGCGGCTGACACTGGAGAACGGCAGCCTCGCCGGGGCCGATCTGGAGATGCCAAGTGCGATTTCGGTGATGGTCAACAAGGTTGGATCGACCCTTTCTCAAGCGCTGGCCATGGCCACCGTTTACCCGGCAAATGTGCTGCGCCAGCCCGGCGAATATGGGCGTTTTGTAACGGGCTATCCATCGCATGCGATCCATCTTGGCGCTTCATTCAAGACCCGCGCCCTGACATGAGTTTGGCCAAATAACTTTACCAAAGGCACGATTTTCTCCTGGTGTGTGGTTGACTATCATCACAAAACCATGGCCCTTGTAGGCTGGTATGGTAGCATGACAGCAGGCAGATCAAAGGGGGAGAGAGCCATGGGCAGATTATCGGGCAAGAGGGCTTTTGTCACTGCGGCAGGGCAGGGCATTGGTCGCGCCTCGGCGTTGGCGATGGCCCGCGAAGGGGCGCATGTTATCGCCACGGATATCAACGCCGCCACACTCGCAACGCTGGCCGCCGAAGGGTTGGAGACGCATCTGTTTGACGTGCGCGACCCGGCGGCAGTGACGGCGATGGCCGGGCGCATCGGCGCGGTGGATGCGCTGTTTAACTGCGCAGGCTATGTGGCGCATGGCACAATTCTGGATTGTGATGAGGAACAGTGGTCTTTCAGCGTCGATCTGAACATGACGGCGATGTACCGCGTGACGCGTGCGTTCTTGCCGGCGATGCTGGCCAATGGTGGCGGCTCGATCATCAATATGTCGTCGGTGGCTTCTTCGATCATCGCCGCACCCAATCGCTATGTTTACGCTGCAACCAAGGCTGCCGTGCTCGGGATGACCAAGGCGATTGCTGCCGATTTCATCACCCAAGGCATCCGTTGCAACGCAATCTGCCCCGGCACGATCGACAGCCCCTCGCTGGAGGAGCGGATGCGTGCGCTGGGGGGGGGTGATTATGCCGCGGGCCGCGCTGAGTTCATGAAACGTCAGCCGATGGGCCGCCTTGGCACACCCGATGAGATTGCTAATCTGGTGGTCTATCTGGCAAGTGATGACAGTAGCCTGACAACCGGGGCCGCCCATGTGATTGATGGCGGCTGGTCGAATACCTGAAGGAGAGTAGAGATGAAACTTTTGCGTCATGGCCCTATGGGGCAGGAAAAGCCGGGCCTCATGGCCGCCGATGGAACGATCCGTGATCTGTCGGCCCATGTGTCCGATATTGACGGTGCGGCACTTTCGGATGCGGCTTTGGCCAATCTGGCCAAGATTGATCCGGCCTCACTGCCCGTTGTGGCCGCAGGCACCCGGCTTGGGGCTTGTGTGGCGGGCACGGGCAAGTTCATTTGTATCGGGCTGAACTATGCCGACCACGCCGAAGAAAGCGGGATGGCGGTGCCGCCGGAGCCAGTGATCTTCATGAAGGCAACCTCGGCCATTTGCGGGCCGAATGATCCGATCATCATTCCACGTGGGTCTGAAAAGACCGACTGGGAGGTGGAGTTGGTCGCCGTGATCGGCACCCGGTGCAAATATGTCTCGGAGGCGGATGCGCTGAACCATGTCGCGGGCTATTGCGTTACCAACGACGTGTCCGAGCGCGCGTTTCAGACCGAACGCTCGGGCCAGTGGACCAAGGGCAAATCTTGCGACAACTTCGGCCAGATCGGCCCTTGGCTGGTGACGCGGGATGAGGTGGCAGACCCACAAAACCTTAGCATGTGGCTGACGGTGAACGGCAAGAAGATGCAAAACGGCTCCACCAAAACCATGGTTTACGGGGTGGCGCATGTGGTGTCCTATCTCAGCCAGTTCATGACTTTGCATCCCGGCGATGTGATCTCTACCGGCACGCCTCCCGGCGTGGGCATGGGGATGAAACCGCCGCAATACCTGCGCGCGGGCGATGTAGTGGAACTGGCGATTGAGGGTCTCGGCCAACAGCGTCAGGACGTGATCGCGGACCCGGCGTAAATTGGGCCTGACCGGAATGTGATGGGGAAACGATGAAATGAACCAATATGATCTGAACGGTCAGGTGGCGGTGATAACGGGCGGCGCGCAGGGCATTGGCCTTGCCGTTGCCCAGCGAATTCACGGCTCTGGCGCGACGGTGGTGCTTTGGGATCAGGACGCGGCCTTGGCAGCGGCCTCGGCGGCGGCCATGGGCGCGCGGGCGTATGGTGCGGGGGTGGATGTGACGGATGCGGGTGCCGTGGCAGCGCTGGCCGAGGCCACGGTCGCGGCGCATGGCCGGATTGATGTGCTGGTCGCCTGCGCGGGGATTGCGGGGTCCAACGGGCCGGTGCAGGACTATCCGGTGGCGGAGTTTCACAGAATCGTCGATGTGAACCTGAACGGGGTTTTCCATTGCTGCCGTGCGGTGCTGCCGGTGATGCAGGCACAGGGCTATGGTCGGGTGGTTAATATCGCCTCAGTCGCGGGCAAGGAGGGCAATCCCAATGCAGCGGCCTATTCGGCCTCCAAGGCCGGGGTCATCGCCCTGACCAAGAGTTTGGGCAAGGAAAACGCAGGCCAGAATATTGCGGTCAATTGCGTCACCCCGGCAGCGGCACGGACCCGAATTTTCGATCAGATGGCGCAATCTCACATTGACTTCATGCTGTCGAAAATTCCGCGGGGACGGTTTTTGGAACTGGAGGAAGCAGCCTCAATGATCACCTGGCTTTGTACGGCGGAAAACTCCTTCACCACCGGCGGAGTTTTTGACCTTTCGGGCGGGCGCGCAACCTATTGAACGCAGGTATGGAGCCGCCTACAAATTATTGTAACGCGTTGAAGTTAAGTTGTAATATGGCTTTGTAAGTTCCGGCCTGCTTTTGTGCGTTTGGCAGCGCTAACCGCCACAGATGGCCGGCAATCACGGGCCCATTCTTTGCAGAATGGGCCCGTGATCCTAAGGCAAGCGTTTCGAATTTCATCTGACCCAAGGATCAGAAGAAACGCAAATCGTTTTAGTTGCGGGCTTTATCGACCATTTTGCCTTTGGAAATCCAAGGCATCATGGCGCGCAGAGTTTCGCCCACTTTCTCGATCTGGTGCTCGTCATTGATGCGACGAGTCGCTTTGAATGACGGCTGGCCAACGGCATTTTCCAGCATGAAGTCACGCACGAATTTGCCGGACTGAATGTCGGTCAGCACTTCTTTCATGCGGGCCTTGGTTTCGGCGTAAGGCAGAATGCGCGGGCCGGAGACATATTCGCCATATTCGGCGGTGTTGGAGATCGAGTAGTTCATGTTGGCGATGCCGCCTTCATAGATCAGGTCTACGATCAGCTTCACTTCATGCAGGCACTCGAAATAAGCCATTTCCGGCTCGTAACCCGCTTCCACAAGGGTTTCAAAGCCCATGCGGATCAATTCAACAAGGCCACCGCACA
>CALEMZ010000286.1 GCA_937910975.1 uncultured Pseudorhodobacter sp.
CCCCCCGGCGCGGGGTCACGCGCGAATACGCGTGTTTTTCGCATCCCATAGCGGCACATCTTCTTGCACCACGGCCCGGTGCCGCTGCCCAAAGATTTCCACCTCCAGCACCACCCCCGGCACCACCAGATCGGCACGCAACATGCCCAGCGCAATACAGGCCCCGACCCGGTGTCCGAAATAGCCCGAGGTGGTCTCGCCCACGACCGCGCCCTCATGCCAAAGCGTTGACATATAAGGCGGATCATAATCCCCCGCCTCCACCACCAGCGTCACGAATTGCTTGGTCACGCCGCGCTGCTTTTCCGCCGCCAGCGCGGCCTTGCCGCGAAACTCATGGCCCCAATCGACAAACCGCTCCAAGCCCCCCTGCAACACCGTGTAATCGGTCGAAAGATCACCCTTCCACGCCCGATAACCCTTCTCGATCCGCAAGGAATTCAGCGCAAACATCCCGAAAGGCCGTAGCCCATGCGCCTTGCCAGAGGCCATCACCATATCCCAAACCCTCGGCGTATCAGCGCGGCGGGAATGGATCTCCCAACCCAATTCCCCGGCGAAGGAAACGCGCATCAGCACCACCTCCGCCCCCGCAATCACTGCGCGCTGCCATGTCAGCCAAGGTGCTGCCAAATCCGCCCCGCAAATCCCCGCCAATATCGCGCGACTGTTGGGCCCCGTCAAAATCTGGCACGACCAATCCTCGGTTTCATCACGCAGTCGCAGCCCTTCGGGCAGGCTGGAAAGCAACCACTCCCGGTCATGCACCTGCGCCGTGGCCGCGGTGATCAACATCACCTCATCCTCGGCCACCCGCGCCACCGACATCTCGGTCACAATCCGCCCCTTATCATCGGCGAAATAGGCCAGCCCAAGCCGCCCCACCTTCGGCACCCGCCCGGTGATCTGCGCGCTCAACCACGCCACACAGCCCGCCCCCGTCACGCGAAAGCGCGAAAACCCCGGCAGGTCCAGTATTCCCGCCGCATCGCGTACGGCCTCACATTCGGCCTTCACCGCGCCAAACCACGCCCCCTCACGCTTCCATGTCTGCGCAGCTGCGGCAGAGGTGTCATCCCTCGGACGCGCATAATAATTCGCCCGCTCCCAGCCATTATAAGCGCCAAACTGCGCCCCAAGCCCGGCCACCCGGTCATGCACCGTGCTTAGTTTTTGGCCGCGCCCTGCGGGCCAGGCGTAATGCGGAAAATGCATGCCATACTCATGGCCGTAAATCTCCATGCCCTTGGCAATGCAGTATTTTTCATTTTCAAACCCGGTAAAGCGGCGCGGATCACAAGACCACGTATCCCACTCCGTCGCGCCCTGCGTCACCCATTCCGCCAGCACCTTGCCCGCGCCACCGGCCTGACAGATGCCAAAAGTAAAGACACAAGCCTCAAAAGCATTTGGAATGCCCGGCATCGGCCCGATCAGGGGGTTGCCATCGGGGGTATAGGGGATCGGGCCGTTGATCACCTTGGTCAAAGGGGCGGTTGCCAACAACGGCACCCGCGCCATCGCATCCTCAATATACCACTCCAACCGCTCCAGATCGTCGGGGAAAAGCTGAAAGCTGAAATCGGCGGGAAACGGATCATTTTGGGAAACCCAATGCGCTTTGCAATTGCGCTCATAAGGACCAAGGTTGAACCCGTTCTTTTCTTGCCGAAGGTAATAGCTGCTGTCCACATCGCGCAAAAGCGGCAGCTTGCCCCCGGTTTCCGCGCTGAACGCCGCCACCTCAGGCACCGTATCAAACAGCATATACTGATGGCTCATCACCATCATCGGCACCTCGCGGCCAAACATCCGGCCCACCTCGCGCGCATAATAGCCAGCGGCATTCACCACATATTCGCAACGGATCTCGCCCTTCTCGGTCACGATGACCCATTCGTCGCCCTCACGCCGCACTGCCGTCACCGGGCAGAACCTCTCAATCCGCGCGCCCATATTGCGTGCGCCCTTGGCCAGCGCCTGGGTCAACTGCGCCGGGTCGATATCGCCGTCATAAGGGTCATAAAGCGCGCCAGCCAAGCCATGCGTTTCAAGGAAAGGATAGCGCGAGCGAATTTCATCCGGCGCGAGAATCTCCAGATCCATCCCCTGGTAACGCCCCATGCCAACCACGCGCCGAAACTCATCCAACCGCTCCGCCGTATGGCCCAAACGCACGGAGCCGGTCACATGGTAATTCATCGGATAATCGACCTCGGCCCCAAGCCCGCGATAAAGCTCCGCCGAGTAGCGCTGCATGTTCATGATCGACCATGAGCTTGAAAACGTGGGCACATTTCCCGCCGCATGCCAGGTAGATCCGGCCGTCAGCTCGTTCTTTTCCAGCAGCACACAATCGGACCAACCCGCCTTGGCCAGATGGTAAAGGCATGAGGCCCCAACCACGCCGCCACCAATAACCACCACCCGCGCGCTCGTCGGAAACCCAGCCATGCCCCACCCCATCATCTATTCAATAAATATCCCCGCCGGAGGCTCCGCCAATGGCAAAATGCGCGCCGCCAAAGCAAGACTCAATGCCGACTATCTGCCGGAATTCACGGGCTTTCAATTCGGCGATTCCGGCCTTATTAATCGGAAATATCGATTAGGCGATATCAGGACCACGGCCATGCAACCCGATCAGATCGAAACATTCCTCGACCTTGTGGAAACCCGCAGCTTCAACCGCACGGCAGACCGTCAGGACCTGACCCAATCCACCGTTTCAGGCCGCATCGCAGCACTGGAAGCGGCCCTTGGTGTGCGCCTTTTCACCCGGTCGCGCGCGGGGACGGAATTGACGACCGAAGGGCTGAAATTCGTCCCCCATGCCCGCTTGCTTCGCCACACCTGGGCTGAGGCCCGCCATTCCGTGACCCCGGCAGGTGAGGCGGCTATCAGCATACGCCTCGGCATCCAATCCGACCTCGCGCCCAATCATCTGGGCGACTGGATGATCGGCTTTCAGCACCACCTGCCCGATTGCGCCTTTTACATCGAGCCGGATTTCTCCGCCCAGATGTGCCGGGACCTCACCTCCGGCGTCTCGGATTTCGCGGTGCTTTTCACGCCCCACCCCTCACCTGACCTGAATTTCACCTCGCTGGGCGAGTGCAAGTATCGCCTGATCTCCTCCGAGACAGACAAGCGCAAAGGGTTGAACCCCAAAACCTATATCCGCGCCAATTTTGCGCCCGCTTTCGACGCCACCCACCGCGCCGCCCTACCTGAATTGCAGGGCGCGCCAATTGCCGCAGGCCAAAGCGCCACCATCGCGGGGCTTTTGGCTAAGCTTGGCGGCTCAGCCTATCTGCTTGATGTTCTGGCAGCCGAACTCATTGCTACGGGCCGGTTTGGCGCCGTCACCGATGCCCCGGTGATCAGCCAGCCCGTCCACGCGGCAACCCATTTGCGCAACCGCACCTCCAAGCTGCACCGCCACTTGCTGCGGGTGGTGCAACAAAGCTTTGTGCCGCGCTAATCCCGAAACCCCTACCCCAGAAAATCAGAGATCACGGCCACACCCGGCGGCGTCGGGCCGTTGAAGGCCCGCAATTCGGCAGAAGCATCCGAAAGCCGCACCTCCCGCGCGATCAGCGGCGACATATCCACCACCCCGCGCGTGATCAGGTCCAAAAGCGACGGGTAGCGCCAGCTCGGCATGCCCCGCGTACCAAAAAGCGCGAGGTTCTTCATATAAACCGCATTCATATTTATCTGCATGGTCGCGGTATGGCCCACTGGCATCCCCACCTGCACATGCCGCCCCATCGGGCGCAGACATTCAATGGAGGCATTGGTCGTCGTCTCAATCCCCAAGGCCTCCACGCTGACATGCGCGCCGCCGCCCGTGATCTCCACAATCTTGGCAGCCACACCGCCCCCGCGCGCATCAATCGCAGCCTCCGCCCCAAGCCCCAGCGCATGGGTCAGCTTTTCGGCCACCACATCCACCACGATCACCCGCGCGCCCAAAGCCTGCGCCAAAAGCAGCACCGACAGGCCAATCCCGCCCGTGCCATGCACCGCCACCCATTCGCCCGCCTGCACGGCGGCACGCCCCGTCAGCGCATGCCACGCCGTCGTCACCCGGCAGCCCAGACCCGCCGCCACCACCGGCGACAGGCTTTCGGGTAACCGCGCAAGGTTATGCGCAAACGGCACCGAGACATATTCCGCAAAGGCCCCCGGCTCAATAAACCCCGGCAAACGTTGGCTTTTACAGATGTTCTGATGGCCGGATTGGCACTCTGGGCAAGCCCCGCAGGCCAAAATAAAGGGCGCAACCAGTCGGTCTCCTAACTGCCATTTGGCCGAAGGGCCAACCTCCACCACCTCTCCGCAATACTCATGGCCCTGAATTTGCCCCGGCTTCACGCGCGGATGCTCACCCACCCAGCCATGCCAATCAGACCGGCATATCCCGCAGGCCAAGACCTTCAGCACCACGCCATCGGCCTCGCACAGCGGGTCCGGCACGGTTTCCAGTGAAAGGTCTTCGTTATAGCTTCGTAAAACCGCTGCGCGCATCTAGTTCCCCTTTGTTTCGCATATTCAGGCGATAGCTGCCCCAAAAGGTCAAGCCCCCCGCGCGGCCACACAACCCAAAAAGACATCCGCTGTACCCACGTCTCGCCCAACAATTTGCCTGAAAACCCAAGATGCTTTTCCTTTTCTGGCAGGTCTCGCAAGGCTTGACTCAATTTGGACACAATTCCGCCTCATTGTGTCCAGAACGCGGGCACTCAGACCCGTCTTAAAACAGGCAGAGCCATGGCCACGATCTCTTTTTTCGCGCGCGGTGTCGGAAATATAGCGGCCGGTCCCAAGCCGGTTCTCGACAACCTGAACAAACCCCCATCGGGCGAAATCACCTTCACCGATAATGGCACCGGTGATCTGAAGCTTGAAACGAATGGCGGGTTGCCCGACCCTGATACGAATGTCATCATCGACGGCGTCGAGATGAGCTTCATTCTGGAATTTTCAGGGTACCTGCCAACCACCTCGAAATTTCAAAATGTCGCCGGCGCTGATTTGCGCGGCGTGCAAGTCGCCGTCATCACGGCATCCAATGGCAATACATATATTTTCATTACCGATGGCAGCGCCTCAGTTGCCATCATGAACGCCCTGCCAACGGGCCAAATAGCCCTTGATAATGTCAGTACGACTGCGCCGGTCCTTGTCTGCTTCCTGCGCGGCACCTTGATTGATACGCCGCAGGGCCAACGCCGGATCGAAACCCTGCAACCCGGCGATCTGATCTCAACCTTTGATGGGCGCGATCTGCCGTTGCGTTGGATCGGCCATCGAGACATCTCGGCCACGGACCTCCTTCTCTACCCAGAGCTTCGGCCCATCGTTCTGCCACAAGATATGTTTGGCCCCGGCCTGCCCGCGCGCCGGTTGAAACTTTCGGCCTCACATCGGCTGGCCATTGGGGGCTGGGAGGCGGAGCTTTTGTTCGGCACCGAAACCCTTCTCATGCGGGCCAATCATCTGCTTGGTCACGGTGCCACGCGCGTAAACCCCCATCGCGACCTGACCTATTATCACCTTTTGCTGGATGAACATACGCTTGTGCTGGCAAATGGCCTGGCCTGTGAAACCTTCCAGCTTGGCGCACGGACCGAATTGGCGCTGGCTGCCGAAGATTTGGCGGCACTTGCCACGGCCTGTCCTGGCCATAGCCTGACCGACCTGATGCATCGCCCCGATTGCTTTCCCACCTTGAAATCTGGGCAGGCAAATCTTTTGCTCAACTGGGCAGGTGAACAATCACAAACAGACAAAGACCCGCTTAGACAAACGGTCACGCAAAGCGCTCAGTATCTGGCGGCCTAAGAGATTTCCATTTTTGATGAGCAGGCGCGCGGGCAGGCATAAAGCCGCCCAGCAATTCCCGCCTCAGACGATCTCGACCGAGTATTTCTCAATCACCGTATTGGCCAGCAGCTTTTCGCACATTGCCATGACCTGCGTTTCAGCCGCGGCCCGGTCGTCGCCCACCAGATCAAGTTCAATCACCTTGCCTTGGCGTACGCCCGAAACGCCGGCAAACCCGAGCGTGCCTAGCGCATGGCGCACGGCCTCCCCCTGCGGGTCCAGAACACCGTCTTTGAGCATAATATGAACACGAGCTTTCATGCGAGGTGCCTTTCAGTTGATCAGTGTCGGCTTGGTTGTATGCGTGACATTCGAGGGCAAAACCCCCAAACGCCGTGCGAGTTCGGTATAGACATCGGCCAGCGGGACCGGGTCACGCAATTGCCCCTCGCGCTCAGCCAGATCAAAGCCGCGTGTGTCCCACAACCGGCAACTGTCGGGCGAAATTTCATCCGCAACGATCAGACGCATGAAGTCGCCTTCCCAGACGCGGCCCACTTCCAGCCGGAAATCTGCCAGCCGGATGCCCGCGCCCAGCATCACGCCAGACAAAAAGTCATTCACCCGCAACGCCAGCGCAATGATATCATCCAGATCCTGCTGATTGGCCCAGCCAAAGGCAACAATATGCTCCTCGGAGACCAGAGGATTGCCCAGCTTTTCATCCTTGAAGTAATATTCCACGACCGGGCGCGGCAAGGGCGTGCCCAGCGGAATTCCCAAACGCTCAGAAAGCCCGCCAGCCGCATAATTGCGCACCACGATCTCCAGCGGCAAAATCTCGGCCATACGCACCATCTGTTCGCGCATATTCAAACGCTTGATGAAATGCGTCGGCACACCGATGCTGTTGAGACCCGCCATGAAAAACTCGGACAAACGGTTGTTGAGCACACCTTTGCCCTCCACCGCCGCCTGCGGAGGCGTCGCAGTCTCGGACCCGTCATCCTTGAAATATTGGATAAGGGTTCCCGGCTCCGGCCCCTCATAAAGGATTTTGGCCTTGCCTTCAAAAACCTTCTTGCGACGCGCCATGAAGTCCCCAACTCGATGCTGGGCCGGGCGGCTCCTGCCACCTCGTCCCCCGTTACCCCCGCGCTATAGTGTATGGCAGCCGCACTCGCAAGGCGGCGTTCAATTTGCACCCCCCCCCTTGCAGCACAGATGCGGGAAGGGCATATCAAGATCCAGCAAACCAAAGGGAAGGGCCAGATCCATGTCCACATTCGATGACCGCGAGAACGCGTTTGAAGCCAAGTTCGCCCATGATGCCGATATGCAATTTCGTGCCGAGGCGCGTTGCAACAAGCTCGCAGGCCTTTGGGCCGCAGAACTTCTGGGCAAGGCCGGGCAAGAGGCCGCCGATTACGCCATGACTGTCGTCGCCGCTGATTTTGAAGAGGCCGGCAATGAAGACGTGGTGCGCAAACTCGCCGCCGATCTGGAAGGCAAAGTCAGTGCCGATGAAATCCGCGCCAAACTGGCCACCACCCTCGCCGTCGCCAAAGCCCAATTGATGACTGAGATCTGATCGCACCCGCCGGGCGGCCCCATAGTGTGGGCCCCCGGCGAAAACATTGTGCGATTTGGCCTGTCAAAAGGGTCTGAACGGCACATTGCGTAGCCTTCCCCACAAGACCAAGGGGAGGCTGATCGGAGCGCAAACAAGCTTTCCTACGCCTTCACCCCTGCCGGGATCTGCCCGAACATTCATGCGCCGCAACCGCTGATCAAGCTGGAGGCACATAATGATTATGCGCAGAATAGGTTTGCCTCGCCCGCCGTGCCATGGCAAACGAAGGGAAAATAACGGCGGCCCAACAGTGGCGGCCACTTTTGGTATGGGGCAAGAAGCAATATGAGCGATGCACTGACAAAACTACTGGCCAGCCGCGACTGGTTGCTGGCCGATGGCGCAACGGGCACCAATCTGTTCAACATGGGGCTTGAAGCTGGTGAGCCGCCGGAGTTTTGGAACACCGACAAGCCCGACAATATTCGCAAGCTTTATAAAGGTGCTGTGGATGCCGGCTCCGACATTTTTCTGACCAACAGCTTTGGTGGCAACGCCAGCCGCCTCAGATTGCACAAAGCCGAAGCGCGGGTGATGGAGTTGAACCGCGTTGCAGCCGAGCTTGCGCGCGAAGTGGCCGATGCCGCTGGCCGCCCAATCGTGGTTGCTGGCTCCATGGGCCCCACTGGTGAAATTTTCGTGCCTATGGGCACGCTGACGCACGCATTGGCGGTGGAGATGTTCCACGAGCAGGCCGAAGGGCTGAAGGCTGGCGGAGCAGATGTTCTTTGGGTGGAAACTATTTCCGCCCCTGAAGAATACAAGGCCGCATCCGAGGCCGCAAAACTTGCGGGCATGCCGTGGTGTGGCACCATGAGCTTTGATACCGCAGGCCGCACCATGATGGGCACCACCTCTGCCGCAATGGTGGAAATGGTCGAGAAAATGGCCTATCCGCCGCTGGCCTTTGGTGCCAATTGCGGCGTTGGCGCGTCGGATCTGATGCGCACGGTTCTGGGCTTTGCTGCCCATGGCTCCGAAGTGCCGCTGATCGCCAAGGGCAATGCTGGCATCCCGAAATACCATGATGGCCATATCCATTATGATGGCACACCCGAATTGATGGCCGAATATGCCGTGTTGGCCCGCGATGCTGGCGTGCGCATCATCGGTGGTTGCTGCGGCACCATGCCCGAGCATCTTGCCGCCATGCGCGCGGCACTGGAAACGCGCCCCAAAGGCCCGCGCCCAACGCTGGAACACATCAATGAGGCCCTCGGCGGCTTCTCCTCTGCCTCCGACGGCACCGGCGATGATGCAAACGCCCCCAAGCGCGAACGCCGTCGCAGCCGCTAAACCAAAGCTTTGGGGGGGCAGAACCGCCGCCCTCCCCGCGCGCGCTCAGAACAACGACAGTTGATCCCCGACCTGCGCAGGCGACGCAAACAGATCACAGCGCAGCGCAGGCTGGTGCAGCGCCAGCCCGAGCCGGCCCAACGCCAGCGCAAAGCGCTTGGCCATCAATTCCGCCCAAACCCCCTTGCCCCGCATCCTCGTGCCAAAAGCCGGATTATAAACAGCGCCGCCATGCAGTTCTGCCAATCGCGCCAGCACCTTTTGTGCCCGCCCCGGCGCATGGGCCGCCAGCCAATCGCGAAACAAGCCCTCCACCTCACCGGGCAAACGCAGCATGATCCAACTGGCCGCCACCGCCCCCGCATCACGGGCCGAGGCCAGGATCGTTTCCATCTCAGCGTCGGTCAGCCCCGGAATAACAGGCGCGACCATCACCCGCACCGGGCAACCCGCCTTTGCCAATCGCTCAATCATCGCCAATCGCCGCTGCGGGCTGGGCGCGCGCGGCTCCAAGGCGCGGCTAAGACGCGCGTCCAGCGTCGTTATTGACACGCCAACCCGCGCCAGCCCCGCCTGCCCCATCGGCCCAAGAATATCGAGATCGCGTTCCACCAAGGCCCCCTTGGTGGTGATCGCTACCGGATGCTGAAAAGCGCAAAG
>CALEMZ010000287.1 GCA_937910975.1 uncultured Pseudorhodobacter sp.
GGATGGGAGAGCCGAAACGTCACTTCCTCGACGCGCAGGGCCCCAAGGAACTGGGCGTAGGAAAGCGGATAGGTCAGTGCCATTAGCCCCTCCGCCGTGGATCCTGGCTGACGCGCGCCAGCGTGCGGGGCGCGACGAGCCGATCGTATTCCTGCAGCGCGCCGGAGACGCCGGCATTTACCATCTCCTCGATCTCGCGGTTGCCGCGCGCGCCCGCGACATTGACAGAGATCTCCAATCGCTGCGGTCCGGCGCTTTGGGTGCCGGCGGCCACTTCCCGGCGCGAAAGTACCCGCTCCCCGCGCTGCAGGATGGTTGGCACCTCGTCCGGTCGTAGCCCGGCCCAGCCGCCAGCGTGCATGCGCGGGGCGCCGGCAAACGCCAACGCAGGGACCTGCCGGGAATGTCCTGAAATCCCCACCATGCCACCGGCATGCGAAACCGCCGCTGTGACAGTGCTCCCACCCCAGCCGCCAAAGGCGCTGGAGAGGGCATTGGCGATAGGCCCCAGCACGGCGTTCCTAAAATGCAGCACAGCCAGATCCTCGAGGATCGAGGCCACAAGCCCTTTAAAATCGAGCTTGCCGGTGCGCACGAACTCCCGAAACGCATTCTCCGCCCCGCGAAACGCTCCGACCAGCGTCTCGCCGAGACCCTTGCCCCAATCCATCGCGTCACGCGCGTAGGAGGCGAGCGTATCGCTGACCGCAGCCCAGCCGCTGGCGGCCACTTCTCCCGCATCGCGGATCTGCTCGGCCGCCGATTGGGCTGCACTTCCGGCGCGCGCGGCCTCAGACGCAACTTCCTCGCCAGAAAACTGCTCCTCAGCCCCGGCCAGCGCCGTGCCAAGCCGATCGGCAGATGTTGCGGCGTCGTCTAGTGCCGCCGCGCCGCCCTCGGCGCTGCCGCGCATGGCCGCGCGCAAGGCCTGCCAGGCGGACAGCGGGCGCGCCGCTGCATCTGACAACATCCGTGCCGCCTCGGCATAACCGGCTGAGCGGCCGCGGGCGTCCTCGGCCATGCCGCCAAAAAGCTGTGGCGCCTCAAACGGATTGTCCTCAAACGCTCGGCCATAGGCTTCGGCGGCGCGTTCGCCAAGTTGCACGGCCTCTGGAACAGTCACTTGCCATTCTGACAGATCCGGTGCCGGGATGGCCCAATCGGGACGCCGCCCGCCCAAGGTGAGAACGGCATTGACTGCCTCGGTGATGCCGCCAAGGCCGGTTTCCATGGCGGTGACGAGACCGTTGATCGCCAGCGCGCCGATCCGGTCGAAGACTTCTGGCAGCGCGTTCCAGATGGCCTGCACTGCCAGGAACGTCCCCTCGAAGGTGTTGACTGTGGCATTGGCCCAGCCGGTCACGGCATCGGTGGCGCTCTGAAACCCGTCCAGAATGACAGCCTGCGCCGCCGCCCAGCTGCTTTCCATTCGGGCCCAGGAGGCCTGGGCCGAGAGCGAGACCCGGGACCAAACCTGGGAAGCGACGTCTTTCAAAAGCCCCATGGCAGCCCCGAAGCCACCGGCGCCTTCTACCAAACGCGAAAACCAGTAGACCAGCTCACCAGCCCCCACGATCAGCGCGCCGATCCCGGTGCGAATGAGCGCCCCACGCAGAAACACCAGCCCCGTGGCCAGCCCGCGTACCGAAAGGGCGGCGGCGGCCATGGCCGCGACCCAGCGACCCGCCAGGAAGGTGGCGAAGGTGCCGGCATAGATTGCCAACCGGTCGAGATTGGCAAGCACCGCTTCAAAGGCGCGGGTCACGGGATTAGTCGATGAGGCAAGTGCCACGAAGGCATTGGCCATGGCCTCGAGCGACGGCGCCAGCGCCACGGCCACCTTGTTGCGAATACCGGTGAAGACCTGGCCCATGCTGACCAGCGCCAGTTCCGACCTGCGCATGGCGGCGATGGCGTCCGTATCCAGCACGGCCCCGAGACGCTGCGCCTGTTCGCCAAGGCGGCCCATCTCGGCACCACCGTTTGCCAGGAGCGGAATGAGCCGCGTGGCATCGGAAGCCATCGCCTCGAGATAGAAGGTCATCTCCTGGCTGTTGACGCCCGCGCGCTCGAGGCTGGAGACATAGAGCTGCAGCGCCTCGGGCCCGGACAGCCGGGCGAATTGCTCCGCCGTGACGCCGACCTGCGGCGCGATGTTCTCGAAAAAATCCGCCATCGGGCCGCCGCCCGTCTGCAGGAAATCCCCCACGCGGTCGTTCACGTCCTTCAGGATATCCGCGAGCTTCTCCTGTTCGATCCCCGCGGTGCTCGACGCTGCCGACCAGCGCTGAAACACCTCGGGCGTGGCATTGGCGACCTGGGAAAGCTGGCTGATCTCATTGGCAGCGGTCACCGTGGAGCGCGTCATCGAGAGTGCCGCCCCCGCCAGCGCCGTTGCCGCTGCTGTGGCCGCAATCTGGGCGCGGCGCGCGAAGGCCGTGAGCCGCGCATTGGCCTCGCGCATCTCCCGCGACAGTCGCCCGAAGCCCCGCGCGCCGGCTTCACCAACACCCTCGAGCTCGGCGCGCACTTGCCGCCCGCCCGTGGCGGACAGGCGGACGGAGACTTGCTTGGTGGCCATCTGGCTTGGTCCTTGATTTATGTATCACGTCGTGATACATGAAAGAGATGATTATCAGCATCCGCGGAAAGCTCGCCGAGCAGGCTATGTCGGGCCGGTTCGGCAAGGGGTTTCCAGCGGATCTGGTGAAGCGAACGCGCGCCATGCTGTCAGCACTGGATGCGGCTCATGTGCTTGAAGACTTGCGGTTTCCGCCCGGCAACCATCTGGAGGCCTTGGGCGGCGACCGGGCGGGCGAGCATTCCGTGCGTATCAATGGGCAATGGCGCATTTGCTTTGTCTGGACGGATCAAGGGCCCGCTGAGGTCGAGATTGTGGATTACCACTGAAAGGAGACACCATGAGCCTTCTGATAGACCCCACCCATCCGGGTGACGTGCTCTCCGAGCTGTACCTTTTGCCGCTTGGCATGAAGGCCCCAACCCTTGCCAAACAGCTGCGCGTTCCGCGCACGCGGATCGAGCGCCTGATCAAAGGTGAAACCGGGTTGACAGCGGATACTGCCATGCGGCTGGCGGCCTTCTTCCAGACCACGCCCGAATACTGGATGAACCTGCAGCGGGCGTGGGATCTAGCACGTGCCCGAGAAACGGTCGACGTCTCAGATATTGAGCCGCTCCGCGCTGCCTGAGCGTATCTCGTCATTGATCTTGCGCACCATCACCGCCTCGATGGGCGGCAGCAGTTCGGCGATGGCAATGGTAGAAATCCCAAGGGCCGCACCTAGCTGCAGCGCTGTGCCCATTTCCCAGCCGATCACGGCATTACCAGAGACCCGCAGCTGGCCACCGAGGCGCTGGACAAGGTCCCAGACCTGCCAGCCCTCGAACGTTCTGGGTGCATTCAGGCTTTGCGGGCAGTCTGGGCAGGTGCCCGCGCAGGCTTGGCAATAGTCCCCGCCCCCGCTGAACTCCCAGTCGGCAAGGGCGGTGAGGCGTTTTTTTCCGCGTCCAGGATCATCGCGCGAGCGACATATTTGGTCTGGAAAGCTTCGAAGATTGGCCAGATGTCGAGCAGCGCGTCGATGCCCTCGGGGCTTACCGCAAGGAAAAAGCCGTTGTCATCGCCAACGCCTTTCCAGTCCTGGATGGCGATGCGCGCTACCGCCTTGGCCATGGCGAGTGCAATGCCGTCGGTGTCGAGGCCCTCGTCAGACAGTTCCGCTTCCACGGTGACAGTGATCTGGCCCTGCGCCTCCTTGCGCGCGGCCATCATCAGCGCGGTGGTCATGGGGGCGACCAGGATTTCGACACCATGGCCGAGATCGAGCCAGTGCGCCTCATGGGTCAGGTTCAGTCGCAGCATCTCAATAGTCCTCGCGGGTGTTGGTCATTGTCACCGTGCACATGTGCCCCACACTCAGATCGCTGGCTGCCTGCCAGTCAAAGGTCGCCTGTACGCCCTGCGGCCCGGAGATCTCGATCCGCGGACGCGGCAGATAGACGGCATGGGCCGTCAGCGTCAGGCTCTCGCCCGTCGGCAGCGCATAGGAAAACTCCAGCGTGCACGCCTCGCCATTGATTGCTTGCTGCACCAGTGTCTGATCGGCGAAGCGCACGACGATATTACCGGTCAGCGCAGCAATGGACGGGTCCGCCCCGTCGATCTTGCCATCCGCGCGAATGGTCTCGATGCGGTCGAGATTGTTGGCATAGGTAAGGTCGGCGGAGACAACGTTACCTATGCTCGCGCCATTGCGCGTGATCGCCCCGTTGAAATGCCCGAACCGCTTGAGGGCAATGTCAGCTGGTGAGCCGACCGCGCTCATCGTGCCGACCGTCTCGCCCTGCGCCACGATATTCGCCGTGGCCGTCAGCAGTCCAGAGCGCGCCATCTGCCAGCTGAGGCTGTCGACCATGCAGCCTGCATACATCGCATAGCGCGGCACCTCTGGCATGGCGGTCTCGATGGCAAAGGAGGGAAGGGTCCAACTGCCTGATGTGAACTGGTGGGTATAGCTGTCCGTCCCGGTCGTTGTGGGTGCCCCGAAGGTGGCCTTCAGCCAAAACCCAAAGGCCTCGGCGTCAATCGGGATGACCACATCGCCGTCTGCCGTGACCGCATCCTTGATAGGCGCCAGCGGATCGCGGCCATAGCCCAGAAGTTCTGAGGCCTGCAGGGGCTGTTCGGCCCCAAGCGTTGTGCTCGCGAAAGGCATCTTGGTAAAGCCGCTTGCGGGCAGTGTGCCATAACTCGTCTCGAACGCCAGCGCCATCTGCGCCCGCGCCCCTTGGGCTCGTGCCATCGT
>CALEMZ010000288.1 GCA_937910975.1 uncultured Pseudorhodobacter sp.
AAAATGTGGTCATGACCTCGCTGATCAACATCAACAGCCCCCTGACCTTCGATTCGACCATGATGGGTGCGTTGGAAGTTTATGCGCAGGCCGGGCAGGCCGCCATCATTTCGCCCTTTATCGTGGGGGGCGCAATGGCACCGGTGACTGTGGCCGGGACGTTGACGCAGGTGCTGGCTGAAGTGATGGCCGGTGTGGCCTATAGCCAATTGGTGCGCCCCGGCGCGCCGGTGATCTTTGGGGCCTTTGTGACCTCGATCGACATGAACTCAGGCGCGCCGACATTCGGGACGCCGGAGGCCGCGCATATCACTTACGGGGCGGGGCAATTGGCGCGGCGGATGAACCTGCCATATCGCTCAGGTGGGGCGTTTTGTGGTTCCAAGTTGCCGGATGCGCAGGCGGCTTATGAGACGGCGAATAGCCTGAATATGGCATTGTTGTCAGGTGTGAACTTCATGCTGCATTCCTGCGGTTGGCTCGAAGGCGGGCTGGTTTCCAGCTATGAGAAATTCGTGATGGATGCGGATCAACTGGGTACGCTGCACCATTTAGCCCAAGGTATCATTATGGATACCAACGGGCAGGGTATGGATGCGATCCGCGAGGTTGGCCCCGGCGGGCATTATCTGGGCTGTGAGCATACGCAGGCGAATTTCAAATCGGCGTTCTGGCGGTCGGACCTGTTCGATTATAAGCCGTTTGAAACATGGTATGAGGAAGGCGCGCGCGATACCCAGACATTGGCAAGCCTGCGGGTAGACAAGATGCTGGGCGACTATCAGGCGCCTGCCTTGGATGAGGGTATTCGCGATGCGATTGACGATTATGTTGCACGCAAGAAAGCCTCGATGCCGGATGCATTTATCTGATTGATTGGTTCGAATGGCAGCGATTAAAGGCCCTTCCTTGTTCGGAAGGGCCTTTTTCGTTCAGATGCTGGCACGATTGCTAAACAGGCGCGCCTCGGCCATCAGGGCAATCAGAAGTTCGACGTGGCGTGCAATGGAATAACCTGCATCCCCGGCGCGGCGGGTTTCTTCGACGCGTTCTTCCGCAGAAAACAGGCGGGCGGGGGCCGCCTCTGGGCTGGAGGAGGGGCATTCGTTGATCAGGCGGCGCAGATCACGTTCGCGGCGGTAATCCTGAATGCCATGGCGCGCGGCGCGGATCAGCAGCCGTGGGCGGCGCAGATTGGCGAGAAGTGTGCTGATGTCTGACATGTCGTTCTCCTTTGAAGCTCTGCCCTTATGTTGCATCAACACAACTGAGCGTTGCATTGCCTTTGTTTTCAGCGAACGCTCCTTTCTCATTTGTTTATGATTTGGAAACAATTATCGGCAAAAGCGAAGATATTAACGGACATGTAACCAATGCTACCCAGAGTTGAAAAAGTCCAAGGCTGGACGAAAACCTCCGAAAGGGCGGCACAGGACGTTGACATGGGATCAAACCTGAGTTCGGAAATCTCGCTGCCTGCATGGCTACCCGATGCGGTACGCCTGTATCTTGATCACACCGAGCAAGGGGTTTCCTTGCGACAATTGGCGCGGCGCGAAGGCTGCCATGCGTCAACGGTGATGCGTCAGGTGCGCCGCTATGAAAGCCGCCGCGATGATCCGCTGGTGGATGAAGCGCTATGTGCGCTTGGGCGGGTGCAGGCGACGACCCCAAGCAACCCCAGCCGGAAGGACGCCAAGGACATGACTGCGCCAATCAGACAAGACAGTTTGACGATTGATGAGGCCACGATTCTGCGCGAAGGGCGCCGAGTTTTGCGCCGGTTGGCCGAGCCAGACACCGTGTTGGCGATTGCGCCAGATATGGAAAAGGCGGCTGTCTTGCGCTGTTTTAACGATGGGCGCACCCGGCGACTGGCGGTGATTGACCGCAGCGTGGCACAGGCATTTGCACTGAACGACTGGATCAGTTGCGAAAAACCGGGGCGGATTTCATCTTATCACATCACGCAAGCTGGCCGCGCAGCTTGGAAGCTAATGATGGTGGCGGTTGATGCGCACGGGATGGCGGAGGCTCCAACCGCCTTTGGCGACCAGCACCGAGAGTGGGACGCGCGCACGGTTTTGGAGGACGGCGAAGAGCGGCGCTTACGCTATAATGCGGCTGAAAGCCCGGTTGCAGTGTTGGCGCGGCGGCGCGACCGCGACGGAAGGCCGTTTCTCGGGCCCGAACTTGTAGCGGCGGCAGAGCAACTGCGGATGGATTTTGAACTGGCGCAGATGGGCCCGCGGGTTACGCAAAACTGGGAGCGGTTCTTGACCGGGGGCGATCGGGGCAGTTTTGCGCCCGATGGCAAGGCGGGTGGCGGGGCGCGGGATGCGCGCGAGCGGGTTTCAGCGGCGCTGCGCGACCTTGGGCCGGGGCTGGGTGATATGGTGCTGCGTTGCTTCTGCTTTTTGGAGGGTTTGGAGGTTGCGGAAAAGCGGATGGGTTGGTCTGCGCGCTCTGGCAAGATCGTGTTGCGCATCGCCTTGCAACGGTTGTGGCGACATTATGAAGAGGCTTACGGCAAGCATGGGCCGTTGATTGGCTGACCGGGGGGAAAGGGGGGTTTTTGACCCCCCTTTTGGTTTTGGGGCGGGCTGCGGATCAGGTTAATGCCTCGCCGCTGACAACGAGTGCCGAATGCCGAAATCAAGGAAGATGCGCTGTTCATCAAAACGTTGATGAGATTGGTCCGCACCGGTTGTCTCAGCCCTGAAAAA
>CALEMZ010000289.1 GCA_937910975.1 uncultured Pseudorhodobacter sp.
GATGCCGTCCGTCATGGCGATCATCGGCACTTCGCGGGTCGTTTCCGCCGTGATCACACGGCGTGCTTCGGCCAGTCCAGCCTCGCCCGCCAGATCTGCCTTGGACAAAAGGATGATGTCGGCGCAAAGGATCTGATCCTCGAAAACCTCCGACAAGGGGGTTTCATGATCAATGCTGTCATCCGCCATGCGTTGCGCTTCGACCGCTGCCACATCCGGCGCAAAACGCCCTGCCGCCACGGCCTCGGCATCGGCCAGCGCTATTACGCCATCCACCGTAATTTTGGAGCGGATAGCGGGCCAGTCAAACGCCTTGAGCAGAGGCTTGGGCAGCGCCAGCCCCGATGTCTCGATCAAGATATGATCGGGGCGCTGGGGCAGGGCCATCAGCGCCTCGATCGTGGGGATGAAATCATCGGCCACGGTGCAGCAGATGCAGCCATTCGCCAACTCGACAATGTTTTCTACCGGGCAGTTGTCATCGGCGCAGGATTTCAGGATGTCGCCATCCACCCCCACGGTGCCAAATTCATTGACCAAAATCGCGAGCCGCTTGCCCTGCGGGTTCATCATCAGATGCCGGATCAGCGTGGTTTTGCCAGAGCCGAGAAAGCCTGTGATCACTGTGACAGGGATTTTGGAGAGATCAGACATTCGGAACTTCCTCAGGCAGGGTCAAAGGGGGGATTCGTGCGATACAATTCTTGCGAAAGTGTTCGGGCCTTTCGCGCCACGGCACTAGCCCATCCGCGGCGGCTTGATAGCGGGCAGCGCCATCCAGCACGGTTTCGGCCTGCGACGGGTCAATATTGCCGTAGACATAGGACCAGCGATCACCGCCGCGCAGCGCCACGGTACAACCGCGCGTGCAGTTTGACAGGCATTCCACCGCGCGGATGCGCAGGCCCTTGGGGGGCGTGCCTGCCGTTAGCGCCGCATAAAGCCGTACGCCGGGGCGGGTTTCATCATTGTCCGTAGGATCGGCCGGGGCGGAGGACTTGCAGGTGACACAGACCAGCAATTCAGCATCGGCCAAGGGTACTTCTTCTGTTTTAGTCACTTGCGGTCCTTGTCATCTGGCGGACCGGGGCAAATGGCGGGCTAATAATAGCGCCCGACACCGGGGCACCCCGCCCGGAATTCGTCTCATCTTACGCTGGCAGGTCTCCCGGCTTGCGGATGTCAGGGCGGCCCGAGGGCATATCCTGTCGGTTTCCCCGCCTTCCCAGCATTTTGCCAGTGGCATTGGGCAACCTCTCCGGTCACGGTCGCGGGGGCGGCTGTGTTTGGGGTTGCATTTTCATGCGGCCTTGACACATTCCCTTTTCACCCGAAAAGCTTCGGGCACCAGCAGGGGACACTTGGCGTATCTGGCAAGGCGGAGTCAAGCGCTGGCGTGCCGCAGTTGGGCCTGCGTACTGTCGCTGCTTGGGTTGTAGTGGCAAGCAAGGGGTGTCAAAGATGCACCAACCCTGACGCAAAAGGATCGCTGCCATGGACGAAAAGCCGCCCGTTGATAACGCCCGCCACGCCAGCAAAATGGCCAAGAAGAAAGTCGCGCGCGATAAGATCATGGCGACCAAAGCTGGCGACAAGGGGCTGATTATCGTCCACACCGGGGCGGGCAAAGGCAAGTCCTCCTCCGGGTTCGGGATGGTCCTGCGTTGCATCGCACATGACATGCCCTGCGCTGTGGTGCAGTTCATCAAGGGAGCGTGGGATACTGGCGAGCGGCACCTTATCGAGGCGAATTTCGCGGAGCTTTGCCAGTTTCATGCCATGGGCGAGGGCTTTACCTGGGAAACCCAGGACCGGGAGCGTGACGTGGCGGCGGCACAAGCCGGTTGGGCCAAGGCCAAAGAGCTGATCCTTGATCCCGAGGTTCAATTCGTTTTGCTTGATGAGATCAACATCGCGCTGCGTTACGATTATCTGGACATCGCCGAGGTCGTGGCCTTTTTGCGTGACCACAAACCCCCTATGACCCATGTGGTTTTGACCGGGCGCAACGCCAAGGAAGAGCTGATAGAACTGGCCGATCTGGTCACGGAAATGACGCTGATAAAGCACCCCTTCCGCTCTGGTATCAAAGCACAAAAAGGCGTGGAGTTCTGAATGAAAAAGCGGATGCTGACCGAAATGGGCATGGGCACTTCGCTGCGCCGTCAGGATTATACCGAAGCGGCGGTGCGGGCGGTGCGCGATGCGCTTTGGCACAACTCCATCAATCTGGCGGAGCTTTTTGGCCGCGATAAAGCCGAGATGCTGATTGATCTGGAGATTGGCGTGCAGCAACCGGACCGTGTGGATACCGCCGCATTGGCCGCTGTATTTCCCTATGGTCAGATATCGGTTTCGGTGGTGAAGGGGGGCTTGGATGTGCCGCGCCTTGATGGTGGCAAGCCCACAGTTATTGCCAATGCCGCTATTTCGGTTTCATTTGAGATGGAGGCCTAGATGCAGCGCTTCATTATTGAGATGGGCATGGGCAATGATCAATATGGCCAAGATTACACCAAGGCCGCCGCCCGTGCGATTGAAGATGCGATCCGCCATTCCGCCATCCCGATGTTTGAAACTCTGGGTCTGTCCCATTCCGAAATGGAGGTGCGGGTGACGGTTGGCGTGCAACAACCGGATGTCGTGGATTGCGCCGAATTGGCCAAAGGCCTTCCACGCGGCAGGATTTCGGTCGTGGCCACCCATGGCGGGCTGGATGTCACTAACCCTAACACCGGCAATCGGCTTGTCATCGCCACAGCGGCGGTGGAAGCATTCTTGCCCAAGCAGGCCTAGCCCGTGCCCGCGATCATGATTCAGGGGGCAGGTTCCAACGTGGGCAAGTCGTTGCTGGTTGCGGGCCTGTGCCGCGCGGCCAGGTTGCGCGGGCTTTCGGTGCGCCCGTTCAAGCCGCAAAATATGTCAAACAATGCCGCTGTCACGGTGGATGGCGGCGAGATAGGCCGTGCGCAGGCGTTGCAGGCCATGGCTTGCGGGGTCGATCCGGTGGTGGATATGAACCCGGTGCTGCTCAAACCGGAATCGGAGGTTGGCGCGCAGGTGGTCGTGCAGGGCAAGCGGGTCGCCTCCGTCAAGGCGCGTGAATATTCCGCGCTGAAACCCAGCCTTATGGCCCCGGTGTTGGAAAGCTTCAACCGATTGAAATCACAATGTGATCTGGTGATTGTCGAGGGGGCAGGCAGCCCGGCAGAGGTGAACCTGCGTCAGGGTGACATTGCCAATATGGGCTTTGCGCTGGCGGGAGATGTGCCTGTGATACTGGTCGGCGATATTGACCGGGGTGGCGTGATTGCGCAGATCATCGGCACCCAAGCCGTGCTGGACCCGGCCGATAATGCCCAGATCGCGGGTTTTCTGATCAACAAATTTCGCGGCGATGTCTCGCTTTTTGATGATGGCTACAGGCTGATTGCGGATCGTACGGGTTGGCTCGGTTTTGGGGTTGTGCCCTTCT
>CALEMZ010000290.1 GCA_937910975.1 uncultured Pseudorhodobacter sp.
GCTGGCAGCGGATCCGCCACCATCAGCCGCGCCTCGGCGGTCCCGAATGGCACCGCCTCCAGCACCACAACCAGCCGCGCCCCCGCTGCAACACCATTCGCCAGTGACACCGGAACGCCAGCATCCGTGAAATAGCTGCGCGTGATGGCATAGCCATTGCCGATTGCAGGCCCCGGCACGTCTGGCACGCCATAAGCCGTCAGTGTCAGGGTCGTGGGTTTGCCCGAGCCGTTCACCACCGCCACCGGCTGCGCATCCCCCGCCCTCAGCACCCGCACCAACAGCCCATCGACCGCCGCACCGTTCAGCGTAATGCCCTCGGTTCCGGGCCTGTCAATCAGCGCATTGGCCGCGAGCAGCGTCCATGTCGCCTCCTGCGTTGAAAGGCTGCGCCCCCCCGGCCGCAAGGCCACGGCCAGCGCTTCACGGTCCAGCACATCGGACCCGGCCTCCACCGCCAGCGTCAGCACCGCCGCCACATCGCGGCGGCTGGTGCCATAATCGGTGCGATAAATCTGCGCTTCATCCAGGCTCTGGTAAGCCGCAATCCGCGCGCCCGCCTTGGCAAACATTGCATCCGCCCGCCGCTGGTCGCCATAGCTGGCCAGCGCCGCCCCCAATTGTGCCTGCGCAATCGGCGTGGCAAAGGCATCGGCCTTCACATCAGCGTAATAGCGCAAATCGCCGATTGAGGCCGCGCCTTCGCGCGCCAGAACCATCAGCGCATAGGCCAGCGCCTCACCACCCTCATCGAAGTCGGCGGTATAGTTCACACGGTTGCGCAAATTGTCCAAGGCCGAGCGGAAAGCGGTACCCGGAACATCGTGGCCCTGCGCCCGCGCGCGGCTCAGGAAATCGGTCACATAAGCATCAAGCCATGCATCGCCCTGATCCGGCCTCCAAAGGCCAAACCCACCTTCCGAGGATTGATTGGTCAGCACCTCCGCCACAGCTTGGGAAATCCGGGTGCTGATATTCTCTGCCCCCTTCAACTGCATCGCCTGCGCCACCTGATCAAAGTAAATCAACGGCAACGCGCGTGAGGTAATCTGCTCGGTGCAGCCGTAAGGATAGCGATCCAAAGCTGCCAGCAGCCCCGGCGCATCCAGCCGCGCAATCGGCCCCACGGCCATGGTGGCCAACCCCGAGCCCGGCGCAAACCCATCAAACGCCACCTGATCCAGCGTAAACGTCGCCCCCGCCGCCAAATCCAGCCGCGTCGTGCGCGCCACCTCCGGGTCATTGCGCTGCACCGGAATCGTCAGCGTTTTCAAAAGCTGCCGCCCATCCGGCGTGGTCAGCCCCACCGTGATGGTCTGCAAGCCCTCATCCCCGGCAATCAGCGGCACCAAAAACACAGCCTTGCCCTGCACGGCCAGATCAAACCCCGAAGGCACATCACCAAGTCGCATTCCGGCAGCCGTCACATCCAGCCCCATCCGGCCCGCAGGCCCCTTGGCATGCACCACCTCCAGCAACAAACGGCTCTCGTCTCCCGGCGCCATGAAGCGCGGCACGCTTGCCGTCACCACCACCGGGTCACGCACTAGCACATCGGCCTCTGCCTGCCCCACACCGCCGGACGACCAGACAACCGCCATCACCCGCACCGTGCCGTTGAAAGACGGCATGTCAAACGTGGTGCGGGCATAACCATCCGCGCCCACAACCACCGGCCCGGTGAAATAGGCCACCAGCTCTTCTGTCGGGGGCGGGGCCTCCAGCCGGGCCTGTGCGGCACTATCCCCGCCCGAACGCACCACCCCCGGCGCGCCATTCAGCCCGTCAATCAACCGCCCGTAAATGTCGCGGATGCCAACACCCAGCTTGCGCTGGCCAAAATAATGCCCCTTCGGATCGGGCGATGCGAAAGAGGTCAGGTTCAAAATCCCCACATCCACCGCCGCAATTGTGGCATAGGCGGTATCGCCCGCTGCCACGCCTTCCAGTTTCACGGCAACCTCCATCGGGCCGCGCGGCGCCACTTCCGCCGCGACTTCCACCACAGCGCTCAGCGCCTTTGCGCCGGGGTCGATGCTGGCATGGGCAAGGCCCAAGGCCCGCGCCGGGTTACGCCCCGCCGCCACATCCATCGGTCGCAGAACGGAGGCAGTCACATAAACCCCCGCACCCCATTCCGCCGTCACCTCCAGCGGGATCACGTTCTCGCCTTGCGCGACCTCCACCATTTTCATCGTCACCAACCGATTGGACAAAACCGAGATCAGCGCAGTCCCCGCAGCCCTCGGCACAATGCGCAACTGCGCCACATCGCCCGGCTTATAGGCGGGTTGGTCCAGCGAAAGTTCTAGCGTATCGGGCGTGCTCGTCACATCCGCAGGCGCATACCACCCGGCATAAAACTGCTGCGTGGTCGCGGCAGCGCCGCCATCGGCCTGCTCCACGCTCAACTCATACTGCCCCCAGGTCACCGCGCCAGAAATCTCCAGCGGTGCAGCCCCAAGGTCGGCGCGGCCATCCGCCACCCGCTCGCGGCTGGTCACAGGTTCCCAATACCAGCTGCCATATTCCTGATACCACTGATACCGCGTCTCGATCCGCGACAGCTCCCACGTCACAGCCATCGGCACCGCGACCTCATTCGGCCCTACGGCCAACACCGAAAAGCGCGCATCCGCGCCTTCGCCAACCACGCCGTCAAACAGCGGCTTCACGCCAATCATCGCAGCGGCAGGCTGCAAAGTGCGCGTCAAGCGCCGCTCCACCGGGCGGCCCGACCCTTCGGCAACCCGCGCCACCACGACCATCTCCAAAGGCCGCGCCGGATCATCGGCCTCAGGCATGCTCAGCGCAAAGACCGCGTGGCCCTCACCATCCGTCACCTGCCCGCCAAAGCCTTCGATCCGGGTGTTGAACGGCTCATCCTCGCGGCCAAACTGATAGCCGGGGAACTTCGCCAAACCCTTGGCCGCGCGCAAAATCACATCGCCCTCAATCGCAAGATCAGCCCCCGGCGCACCGAACAGATATTTCGCCTCCAGCACCATTTCCGGCGCATCGCCCAGACGTAGCGCGCCATCAGGCAGCGCCAGCGTGAAATCAATCCGCTCCGGCAAGAAATCTTCGACAAGGAAAGTTTTCGCCGCCAAGGGTGCGGCCTCAAGATCGGCCCGCAACTCCAGCCGCCACAGCCCACGCGGGGCGCTTCCGGCAATCGGCAAGGCAAACACATGCCCGCCTCCGCCTGCATCCTCGGCGCGCGCACGGCTATATTCCACCCCGTCGGGGCGCTTCACAATTGCGGTCAGGGCAAGGCCTTCAATCGCCGCCGCTTCCGTATTCCGCGTCAGTGCCGCGACATAAACCGTTTCCCCAGCCCGGTACGCGCCGCGATCCGTGGTGACAAACACATCAATCGGCGGCGCTGACTCACGCCCCTCCACGCCCCGGTCCGAAAGATCAAACTCCGGGTCGGTCAAGGACAGGAAGGCCATATCCGCCTCGCCCTCCTTGGCCACCAACATCGCGGGGGCAAGGCCACCCATGCCGCGCGTCAAGGCGGCAGGAAACACCGCGTAACCCTGCGCATCGGTCTGCACCGTGCCCAATATTTCATTGCTGCGGCTCAGCAACTCCACCGAAACCCCCGGCTTTGCGCCCGCCGAACCAAGGCTGCGCACCACCACATGCAAACCGTCAATCCCGCTTAAGCTGCTAATCCCAAGGTCAGAAACAACAAACCACTGCCACGCCGGGGCCAGCTCATCGCTACTCCGCCCCGGTATCTGCGCGCGCAACGCGAAAATCCCTGCGCCTTGGCCCGCCAAAGCCTCGGCCATCGGCAAGCGCGTAACCATATCGCGGTTCACCTCCACCGCGAGATCAGCCTCGCCCTTCCAAATCTGCGCACCGACACCGCGCGCAAAATCATCCTCGCGCCAATAGGGCATCGGCTCACCGAAATAATCACCCTGAATGGCCCGCAGGATGTTGCGATCTGTCACCCGAAACAGCGTCAAATCCACCTTCGCGGCATTCACCGATTCGACCGGAAGTGCTGCACCTTCGCCAACCTTCGGCAATACATAAGCCCGCCCCGCAAAGCGCACCGCAGGCGAGCGGTCGCGTACATAAGCGGTGATCGTCACTGGCTTCAACGTCACCTGCCCATCCGCCGCCGGAATGCCCGCGCGGAAAGTCAGCGTGTGGCGCGCGCCATGGCTCACGCCGTCCACGCACAGCATCGCATCGCCCGCGCGCTCCACCGTCAGGCCCGGCGCATCCATCTGCACGAACTTCTCAAAATCCACGCCCGTCTTTGCCAATTGGTCGGAAAACTGCGCGCAGATCCTTGGGCGCGCAGAATCCGATTGCACGTCATGCTCTGTCACCCGAAACCCGTATTTCGCAATCGCATTGTCGAGCGCCATTTCGGTGTCGTCGCGCGGTTGCACCTCTTGCGCCAAACGCAAAGCAGGCACCATATCGCGCCCACGGCCCCGCGCTTCCAACAATTCCGCCATCTCTGCCAACAGCGTGTGGCGCATCCCCGGATTGCCCGTGCGCAGATAACCGTTGATCGTGGCCAGAAACGCCCGCGCCTCCAACTCTTGGCGCGCATTTTCATCCCGGCGCGCCGCCGCTTTCAGCAATCGCGCGTATTCCACCCAATCGGCCGCCGCATCAGTGATGTTCAGCGCCGCACCCACAAAGGCGCTGGCCCGCAACAGATTGCCGTTGGCCTCCTGCGCCGCGGCTGCTGCCAAATGCTCCTGCGCGCTCCACGGCCCGGTCAGATGCCGTGCGGCCAACCCTTCGGCCAGATCCCGCGCACCCGAAAGGTCGTCGGGCCGCAAAAACGCCAAATCCGCAGCCCGCGCCGTGGCAATCGCACCCACGCCGGGCGCCGACGTCACCACATAGGCCGAAAACGCCCCGGCATAATCGGCAGGCGGACCGGGGTTTTCCTTCAGAAAACACGAGCCATTGCGCGCATTGAAGGTAAAGGCCGTGCAGGAATTGTTGGACAAACAGGCCTTCTGGCAGGCCTCCAGCACAGTATTGAACATCGAGGCAATATCGCCCCCCGGCAAATCAGCGTCCCGCGTCATCACAAAGCGCTTTTCAGGCACCAACTCCTGCGCCACAGCCGCGCCGGGCAGGGCAACCGCCAAAAGGCTGGCCAATACCGCCCCAAAACCAAACCGTTTGAAATGCATCATGATAGATTTCCTCTCGCCATCGCCTGCCCTGACAGCCCGCTCTGCGTACCGGAGGAACCCCTCTTCGCATGAAGCCGACGGCCCACAATCTCACCCCAAGCCTGCCACGACCCGCCCGCCAAAGGCAAGGTTACTGCCCTAAACCGCAACTACATTAACCATCGCTTCATCTTGTTCGCTCAATGTCGCCAAAGGTCGGGGCAGAACGCACCGCATTTCCGCAGGACGCAATAAGCAGTGGTTGGCGCATCTATGGATATAGTAGACAGGTTGGCAAGTGAGCGGCGAAAAAGGCTTGCCGCCGAGCGCTTGCTTGAACAAAAGCAACGTGAACTCTTCGCCGCCAATGAAAAGCTGGCGCTCCACGCACGCAATCTGTCTGATCAGATCGTCGAACAGCGCCACGTCACCAAGGCCGCTTTGACGGAGGCGCAAACCCTCAAGGGCCAGAACTCCCGCTTTCTCGCAGATCTGGAGGCGGCGCATACCAGCGCTGTCATCTCCGAACGCCGCCTACGTGACTCGGTTAATGCGCTACATGGCGGCTTTGCCGTGTTTGATCCCGATCAAAAGCTCTTGATTGCCAATCACGCCTATCTCAATCCCTATCTCAAGTATAATGTCGGCCCCGGCACGCCCTATGCTGAAATCCTGAGACTCGCGGCAGAAGAAGGGATGGTCGATATCGGTGATACCGAACCTGCCGATTGGATCGCCCGCATGCTCGCCCGATGGGACGGCGACCAGATTGAGCCAGAGGTGGTCCAGACCGCCAGCGGTCAATGGATCCGCCTTGTGGACCGACGCGCGCGCGATGGCGATATGGTCTGCGTTGTGCTTAATATCACCGAACAAATGCGCATCTGGGCCGCGCTAGAGGCAATCCCCGACGGTTTCGTACTGTTTGACCGCGATGACAAGCTTTTGGCCTGCAACCAGCGCTACCGCGAGATCTATCATCAAAGCGCCGAAGCCATGGTGCCGGGCGCCCGGTTCGAAGATATCCTGCGCTTCGGCATTGAAAACGGCCAGTATAAAGAAGCCCTCGGACGTGAGGAGGAGTGGCTGCGCGAACGGGTGGACCGCCATCAGGACCCCAGAACCATTCTGGAACAGGAGCTTTCCGATGGCACATGGCTGCGCGTGCACGAACAACCCACCCCCGACGGTGGTCGCGTCGGCCTGCGCGTCGATATCACCCACCAAAAGGAACAACAGGCCGCTCTGGATGAGGCCCGCAAAGCCGCCGAGGCCGCCAATCGCGCCAAATCCGCCTTCCTGGCCAATATGAGCCATGAAATCAGAACCCCGATGAACGGCGTTGTCGGCATGGCCGAATTGCTCTGCGATACCGGGTTGAACGAAGAACAACGGCTTTTCGCCGAGACCATCCGCTCCTCCGGCGAGGCGCTTCTGGTCATCATCAATGATATTCTGGACTATTCAAAGATCGAGGCGGAGCGTCTGACGCTTAACCCCGAACCATTTGATCTGGAACGTCTGATCCATGAAATTGCAATGCTGCTGCAACCCAGCGCCCGCGAGCGTGGCCTCGATCTGATGATCGATTTTGATATGTTCCTCCCCACCCGTTTCATCGGCGATGCAGGTCGGCTGCGGCAGGTGCTGACAAACCTCGTCGGTAATGCGGTGAAGTTCACCGAGAGTGGCCATGTTCTGATCCGCATCGTCGGGATTGAGACCGAGCCCGGCAACCAACAGCTTCACATATCGGTCGAAGATACCGGCATCGGTATCCCCGCCGATCAACTCGACCATATATTCGGCGAGTTCAATCAGGTGGAATCGGCGGCAAACCGCAAGTTCGAAGGCACCGGCCTTGGTCTTGCCATCACCCGACAACTGATCGAACGCATGGGCGGAGAAGTTTGGGTCGATAGCGAATATGGCAAAGGTTCATGCTTTGGCTTCCGCGTTTCCCTGCCCGTGGCCGAAGATCAAATTGCGACGCAAGTGCCTGTCACCTTGAAACGCGCGCTTGTGGTGGATGATCAGTTCATCAACCGCACCATTCTGGAACGCCAACTCGTCACCTGCGGCATGGAGGTTAAACTCTGCCGTTCTGGCGCGGATGTTCTGACCGAACTGGCACAAGACAGCGCCTATGACGTACTGATCACCGACCATGAAATGCCCGAAATGAACGGGTTGCAACTGGCCGAGAAAGTGCGCGAGGCTGGGCACTCCCTGCCGATTGTGCTGTTCTCCTCCAACCCCGCCGCCGCGCGCGATGGGGCCGGGGCCACACATCTTGCCGCAGTGATGCAAAAGCCGCTTCTGCGCTCCGAGCTTTACCGCCGCCTGCGCGATCTCACCGCGCCTCCGTCAGCCGCTCCGCACCCCGCATCACCACGCCCAGCGGATCCCGGCACACGTCGTCTGATGCGCGTCCTCGCCGCCGAAGACAATCGCACCAATCAGCTCGTCTTCCGCAAAATGGTCAAAGACATGCAAATTGAGCTGACCTTCGCCAACAACGGGCATGAGGCGGTGGATCTGTTTAAGAGCTTCCAACCCGATCTGATCTTTATGGATATTTCCATGCCGGAAATGGATGGCAAAACCGCCGCCCTCGCCATTCGCGCCCTTGAACAGGGCAAAGGTAACCACGTCCCCATCGTCGCGCTCACCGCCCATGCGATGGAGGGTGATGATACTTCCATCCTCGCCTCCGGGATCGACAAATACCTTACCAAACCCTTGCGCAAAACAGCGATAGCCAGCGCGCTCATGTCCCATCGACCGGCAGGGGTCTTGCCCATCATCGAAGATCAAACCGCCAACGTCGCCTGAACCCACAATAAAGCGCGCTCCCTGTCCTGCCAAATGCCGCGCCGCTCATCCCGCCCATACCCCCCGTTCTCTTTGGAAAAAATATCCGGGGGTCCAGGGCAGCGCCCCGGCCGTCAGCCAATAGAATATTTCAGGTTCGCGTTAGACATGGCAGATCAGAGCGCGCGCCCAAAATCAGCTTTCTGTTGATGGATAGGCAAAGAGCTCTGTTCCGATCTTAACCCGAAACGCCGTTTGCGCCCGACAAGAACAAAGGCCCGGCGCATAACACCGGGCCTCCAATCATCACTAAGAAATCTAATCAGCCCTTTTTCGGCGGCACAAAGCGCTTGCTGGTGTCCGTCGGGTTGGCTCTTGGCTTTGCAGGCTTGGCAAACGGCTTGCCACCCCCTGGCTTGCCGCCCGGCTTGCCAAAGCTCTTGCCTTCTCCGCTGTGGGATTTGAACCCCGCCGCCCGCGCAGGCCGTCCTTCGCCACCGGCGGCAGGCTTGCCTCCGCCCTGGCTCTTGAACCCGGCAGAGCGCGGCTTGGCCGGGCCAGAAGCATCATCCTTCCAACGCGGCTTGCGCTCGCCACCCGCCTCAGGCGAAGCTCCGCGCGGCGCATAGGGCTTTGCCCCGTCGTCGCGCCGGGCTCCAAATTCCCGCTTCACATAGGGCTTGGGCGCGTCCGCCGCATCCGGCTTCTTGGCATAAGGCTTGCGCGGGGCAGCATCGCGTTTTTCCCACGGCTTGCCATCACCCTCTTCGCGCTTCACCCATGGCTTTTTATCGCCATCAGCGCGCTTGGCGAAAGGCTTCTTCTCACCATCTGGCTTGGCATAGGGTTTCTTGCCCGCATCAGCCTTGGCATAGGGCTTTTTCTCTGCATAAGGGCGCTTGCCTTCCTGCGGCTCATAGCCCCTGGGCGTGCCTGTATCCGAACTCCACGCGGCCTCAGCTCTTGGCTCAGACCTCGGGGCGGCTCTGGGTGGTGCATCGCGATTGGTATAGGGCTTGCGCTCTGGCAAGGGCGCGTCATCTTCCACAAAGCGCGAAGGCTTCGCCTTATAGGCAGGCTTCTCAGCCCGTGGTGCCCGCTCGGGGCGCGGGGCGCGCTCAGGACGGTCCAACTCTGGCTCGCCCTCCATCCGGCGCATCTCCACGCCTTCTTCCAGTGCCACACCTGCGCCAAACTTATCCGCCACGGCCTTGCCAATCTGCACATAGGTCAGATCATGCTGCACGCGGATCGCGCCAATCCCGTCCTTGGTAATCCCACCGGCTTCACAGATCTTCGGCAACAACCAGCGCGCTTCCGCCCGCCCGGTATGCCCCACCGAAACCGTGTACCAGACCGAGGCCCCAAACTCTCCGCGCGGCTTCGGCTCAGGCCGCTCGCCGGGGTTGGCCACATCCGACAGCACCTCGGGCGAAGACCGCCCCTGACGCCATAGGGTCACAAATCCCGCCGCAACCTGCTCTGCCCCAAACCGCTCCAAAAGCCCCTGCGCCAAAACGTTATTCTCGCCATCATTCGGGCCCAGCGCCGGATGCTCCATAATACGCTGATCGTCGCGCTCCTGCACTTCCTCCGCCGAAGGGGCTGCACCCCATTCCGCCACAACCTTGGCACCTTGCAACAAGCGCTGCGCCTTACGGAACTCCGACGGGGCCACGATCAGCGCTGATACGCCCTTGGATCCCGCACGCCCGGTCCGGCCTGAGCGGTGCAGCAATGTGTCGGAATTGCTTGGCAAATCCGCATGGATCACCAGTTCCAGCCCCGGCAAATCAATGCCCCGCGCCGCAACATCCGTCGCGATACACACCCGCGCACGCCCGCTACGCAGCGCCGAAAGCGCATTCGTCCGCTCTTGCTGGCTCAATTCCCCCGACAGCGCCACAACCGCAAAACCCCGGTTGCCCATCCGCGCCATAAGATGGTTCACATTGGCTCGCGTCTTGCAAAACACAATCGCAGCCTGCGCCTCGTAAAAGCGCAGCAGGTTGAAAATCGCATGTTCCCGGTCGCGTACCTGCACCGAAAGCGCACGGTATTCGATATCGACATGCTGCTTGGCCTCGCCCGCCGTTGCAATCCGCAAGGCATCGTTCTGGAACTCCTTGGCCAACTCCGCAATCGCCTTGGGCACCGTGGCCGAAAACATCAGCGTGCGCCGGTCTTCCGGCGCTTGGCCCAGGATGAACTCCAGATCATCGCGGAACCCGAGGTCGAGCATCTCATCCGCCTCGTCCAGCACCGCCGCTTTCAGCCCCGAAAGGTCAAGCGAGCGCCGCTCGATATGGTCGCGCAAACGCCCCGGCGTGCCCACAACGATATGTGCGCCCCGGTCCAGCACCCGCTTTTCAGTGCGGTAATCCATGCCACCCACACAAGTGGCAATCTTGGCCCCCGCCTCGCCGTAAAGCCATTCCAGCTCCCGCGCGACCTGAAGCGCCAGTTCCCGCGTCGGTGCGATGATCAGGGCTGCCG
>CALEMZ010000291.1 GCA_937910975.1 uncultured Pseudorhodobacter sp.
CGCCAACGCGCCCGCAATATCTTCTTGCATCGCCAACACGGCCTCGGCCGTTGCCTCAACCTTTTCGGGGCTCACCGGGCGCGACCGGGGCCGTGGCGAGGTTTTCATCAATGTCACCAGCCGAATGGTTTTTCCCGCGCTGTGGCCATTGCCCGTGTCTAGGGTGGCATCGGAAGCCACCATATCCCCGCCCGGCAAGTTCGCTGGTGATGGCTTACGCACCGCAACATTGTTTTTGGCATTACCAAAGCCCAGATCCATCAGCTCCGCCATCTTGGCATTGCGATGCGCGGTAGATTTGCCGCCAAACACGGTTGCGATGATTCGCTTGCTTCCGCGCTCGGCCGAAGCTGTCAGGTTGAACCCAGCCGCCGATGTATAGCCTGTCTTGATCCCATCCGCGCCCTTATAGGCGTCAAGGAAACGCGTGTTGGTATTGCGCACCTTGGTCACACCCGCATCCGTCTCGCGCCGCGAGAAGATGTTGTAATACTCCGGGAAATCATAAAACAATCGCCGTCCCAGCGTATTCATATCCCGTGCAGTGGAAAGGTGGCCTGCCGCCGTCAAACCATTGGCATTCTTGAAGGTGGAGCTCGCCATCCCAAGCGCCTTGGCGGTCTGGTTCATACGCGCGGCAAAGCGTGCCTCATTGCCACTCAAAGCATCGCCGATGGCCGAGGCCGCGTCATTGGCCGATTTCACTGCCGCAGCCCGGATCAGATAGCGCAGCGCAATCCGCTGCCCTGCCTTCAACCCCAAACGCGACGGCGGTTTTGAGGCCGCATTCTTGGAGACAGTGATCATCGTATCTAGAGATATCTCACCCCGACGAACTGCATCAAAAGTGATGTAAAGGGTCAACATTTTTGTCAGCGAAGCGGGATGCAGTCGGGCATTGGCATTCGTCTCGAACAAGGTTTCGCCGCTTCGCGCGTCAATCACTACTGCCGCATAAGGTGCAGCATGCCCACTCCGAACCGATGCGGCTGCGACCAGTGTCACGAAGGCGAGCAATAGAAATATTCGGGCGAATAGCCCTTGAAGCGATGCCACGTCGCTGGTCCCTTATTCCTGCCTCATCATGCCCCTATTTTTTTGTGGGGCTTTGTCTGCTTGCGCAAAACGTAGCACGGCTGGGGCAACCAGAAAACCCCAAATATTCAATGACTTTCTGACTGTTCTTAACCCTAGGCAGAAGCCTGACCAAATCTGGGGGCATGGCATGGTTGGCCCCCTAGGTCTTGGGGGTCAGGGGGTAGTGCCAGAATGCAACGCCGCCAACAAAGCTTGCAATCCGCCCAAATCTGGCAAGGCATGAAAGCGCGGGTGGCCCGTTGGCGGATCAGCATGCTCCAAGGCCCATGTCAGCCCATGAGGCACATGCACCCCGTGTCCCCCAACTTCGATCACTGGCAAGACATCTGATTTCAGCGAATTGCCCACCATCAGCACCGCCTCCGCCACCGTGTTATGGCGCGCGAAAACTTTTGAATAGGCATCCGCCGTCTTGTCTGACACAATTTCCACTCCATGAAACAAATCGCCCAAGCCCGATTGTGCCAGCTTGCGCTCCTGATCCAGCAAATCGCCCTTGGTGATCAGCAACACCTTGTAATCCTGTGCCGCCGCAATCACCGCCGCTTGCGCATGGGGCAAGAGTTCAATCGGATGGGCCAACATATCGCGTCCGGCATCCATAATCTCGGCTATCACCTTGGTCGCCACACGCCCCTCGGTCACTTCAATCGCTGTCTCGATCATCGACAGCACGAAACCTTTGACCCCAAAGCCATAATGCCCAAGATTGCGTCGCTCGGCGGCCAACAGCCGCGCATGCAGATGGTCTGCTTCGGCGTAGTCCGCCAGAAGAGATGTGAACTGATCCTGCGTCAGCCGAAAGAACGCCTCATTTTGCCACAGCGTATC
>CALEMZ010000292.1 GCA_937910975.1 uncultured Pseudorhodobacter sp.
AGGTCGTTTATGTTTTCACTGCCGGCAGCTATGATATTGATCGTACACGGGTTTACATGCCGCTGGAGGCTGCGCAGCAATACTTCAACCGCGAAGGCCTTGCTGATGAGATCGAGGTTATGGTCAAAGACCCTGAGGCCGTGGATGAGATCGCACTGGATCTGATGAAGGTCGGGGGGCAATACGCCAATGTCTGGACATGGCGTGACAGTTCGGGCGGCTTTTTGCGGGCGCTGGAAATCGAGGATAACGTGATGTTCGTGATCCTTTCGGTGCTGGTGTTGATTGCCGCGATGAACATCGTGTCGGGGCTGATTATGCTGGTCAAAAACAAGGGCCGCGATATTGGTATCTTGCGCACAATGGGGCTGACCGAAGGCTCTATCTTGCGGGTGTTTTTCATCTGCGGGGCTTTTACCGGGATCATCGGCACGGCAATGGGCGTGGGTTTGGGCTGCCTTTTTGCTATCTACATCGACCCGGTTTTCAGCTTCGTGAACTATGTGGCTGGTGGCGGGGTTTGGGACCCGTCGATCCGGGGCATCTATGCTTTGCCCGCCAAGTTGCAGTTTGCGGATGTGATGTCGGCGGTGTCTTTGTCATTGGGGTTGTCGTTTATCGTTACCATCTTTCCCGCGCGCCGTGCCGCCCGGATGAACCCGGTAGAGGCGCTGCGTTATGAGTGAGGCGATGCTGTCGCTGGAGGCGATTACGAAGGCCTATAACAAGGGGAAGCCCGGTGAGGTGACCGTGCTGCGCGGCGCAAGCCTGCGCGTGGCCAAGGGCGAAGTGGTGGCACTGGTGGCCCCTTCGGGGGCGGGTAAATCCACGCTCTTGCATATCGCGGGGCTGTTGGATGCGGCGGATAGCGGCGAGATGCGGCTGGACGGGACCGACCTTTCGGGCCTCTCGGACCGTGCGCGCACCGAAGTGCGCCGCCGCGATATTGGCTTCATCTATCAGTTTCACCACTTGCTGCCTGAATTCACGGCGTTGGAAAACATCGTGCTGCCGCAACTGGCCAATGGCGTGCCACGTGCGAAGGCCGGGGCACGTGCGATGGAATTGTTGGATCAGGTCGGTGTGGCGCATAGGGCATCCCATCGCCCTGCCGCCCTGTCGGGGGGGGAGCAGCAGCGCGTCGCTTTTTGCCGTGCCTTGGCCAATGGCCCGCGGCTTTTGCTGGCTGATGAGCCGACGGGAAACCTTGACCCGGCGACCTCGGATCAGGTGTTTGGCACGCTGATGGCTTTGGTGCGCGAAACCGGGCTTGCCGCCCTGATCGCCACCCATAACATGGAGCTGGCCGCCCGGATGGACCGTGTGGTTCGGCTGGAGGCGGGGCAGGTGGTGCTCTGACCATGGTGGCCGGTCCCTCACGCGGACCTCAAGCTATTGTGTGCGCAGTTGCCGCGCGCGAGTGCTAGGCATGGGAAACCCAACGCCCCATGAGGCCGCATGACCCGTTCCGCCCTATTCGCCGTGCTTTTGGCTGCCAGCCTTGCCTCCGCCGCTTTCGCTGAGGCGGTGCCATTTGACAATAGCTGGAAAACGCAGCGCTTCTCGCTGTTCTCCGCCAATAAATATAGGTTTGGGGGCAATGCGCTTTCGATTGCTTCGGATGGGACTGTGTCGCTGGCCTATACCCGCGTGGAAGTGGCGCTTTGGGGCGCCAAATCGGCGGGTTGGTCATGGGCAGTTGGCCAGTCGGTGCCTGCCACGGATCTGACGAAAAAGGGCGGCGATGACCGCAACGCCTCACTTTATTTCGTGTTCCTGCCAGAGGCGGAGGCGATTGCTTTGGGGGCCAGGGCAGATGTGCGAAAGCTGTTGACCAGCAATTCGGCGCGGGTTCTGGTCTATGTCTGGGGCGATAGCCGGGGTCGGGGGACGCTGCTGCCAAGCCCCTATCTGGGCGACAGGGGCAAGACCATCATTCTGCGCCCGGCGGGTACGGGACAACATGCGGAGAGAGTGAACCTTGCCACCGATTACAAGCGCGCCTTTGGGGCGGCAGCGGGGGCTTTGGTGGGCCTTGCCGTCTCAGCGGATTCCGATGACACCAATTCGTCGATCCGGGCTTCGATCACGGGGCTTTCTTTGAATTAGGGGTCTTTGCAGTGCTTGGCTGAATTGGCGCAAGCCCGGCGCTCGCGGCCAGTTGTATGGGTTTTGGCTGCTTGCCAAGCCTCAACCCAGCCTTGATCTAATCTCAAATCACCCGTGGCCAAGAAAGCAACAGCGCTAGATTGTGCAAAGCATTCATCAGCAGGCGGCGTGCGGAATGATTGCTAGAAGGGAAACATCGGGGCGTTGCATCAGGTTTATGGCGTAGCCACGAGCCAGAGTGAAGCCCCGATCTACGCTTGCGAAAATCGGGGTCTGGACCTGTTTTTCGAAGCCAAGTGGCGCTTTTGCTTTATTTGATCTTGCGACCCGCAATCGTGGTGGCATCCTTGCCCGCGTTGGAATTAGCCGTGGCCAGAACCTTTGGCTTTTCCTTCTTCGGTTTTTTGATCTCTTTATTGCCGCGATTTTTGTCCTTGGACATGGGGTTTCCTTTCGGGAGAGGAGTAACGCAGGGCTTATGCCATCCGGTCCGTCGCTTAGGAGAAATATCCCGATGGGCAGCAGGGATGAAACCCTGTGAATTGAAGGTAGGCTTGTGAAGGTGGTTGTGCAAGTGGCGGTGAGGGGGCATTGCGCCAGATGGCGCCAAACTATGGCGCGCTGAGCGGTGGTTTCAGGAGGGCGGTGTAGGGTCGTCAACACGTCGTGCGGCAGGCCGCAGGAATAGATTTGCATGCAGGCCGACCAACTCTGTGATGCCACACAGGAATTCCCAAAGATTTGTGCAACAGAGCCATTGAGAGAGCGGAACGCAATCAGGATAAGACCTATGACGACATTGGGCCTTCAGGCGGTGAGATTATTCGTCCAGGGTCGCTGAAGCGCCGAGGGTGCCTTCATGCTGCCTTCGCGCCCTGAAAAGAACCTCTGCAAGCGATCAGGCTGCCACCAAACCAGTATTCATTTCAGCCGCGGCTTTGGAAGAGTTGTTGCCGATCGTCGCTGGGTAATTCGCGCAGCCGCGCGCAGCCGTGTTGTCCAGC
>CALEMZ010000293.1 GCA_937910975.1 uncultured Pseudorhodobacter sp.
CTTGCCATTGATGATCCGGTAGAAATTGCGGGTCACGCCGAAATCTCACCTGATGACAGTTGGATCGGCCGGATCATTGACCCCTTTGGGCAGCCCATTGACGGGCGCCCACTTATGCCGGGGCCGCGCCCACGCTCGTTGCGCGCTGCGCCGCCTCCGCCGGCAGAACGCCGCGGCCTGGGAGAGCGGCTTGAAACCGGAACCGCCGCCTTTGACACGTTGCTTCCACTTGTGCGGGGCCAGCGCATCGGGCTTTTCGCCGGTTCCGGCGTCGGAAAATCATCGCTCCTTGGGAAATTCGCCCGTGGTGTCAGCGCAGATATTGTCGTGATTGCTTTGGTTGGGGAGCGCGGGCGCGAACTGCGAGAGTTCACTGAGCGGGTTCTTGGTCCCCAAGGCATGGCACGTGCAGTTGTTGTAACGGCGACGTCCGACCAATCCCCCCTTATTCGCCGCCGGTGTATGTGGACTGCGATGGCCGTGGCCGAACATTTCCGCGATCAAGGGCTTCACGTCTTGCTTCTTGCCGATAGCATCACCCGATTTGCTGAAGCGCATCGCGAGGTCGCGCTTGTGGCGGGAGAGGAAGGTAGCCTCCGCGGCTTCCCGCCCTCCACCTCGCACACTATCATGTCTCTGGCTGAACGCGCCGGGCCTGGGGTCGATGGCACTGGCGATATTACTGCGGTCTTCACGGTTTTGGTCGCCGGTTCTGATATGGAAGAGCCTGTCGCAGATATTTTGCGCGGCGTGCTGGACGGTCATGTAGTGATGGATCGTAAGATTGCAGAGCGTGGCCGATTCCCGGCGATTGATCTTCTACGCTCCGTCTCACGCAGCCTGCCTGACGCCGCGACAGAAGCCGAGAACGCCATGATCTCCACTGCGCGCCGTCACCTTGGCGCGTGGGAAAGGGCGGAACTGATGGTTCAGGCAGGGCTTTACGCGGATGGATCTGACCCTGCGGTTGATGCCGCAATTAAAGTATGGCCTGTGCTTGATGCCTTTTTGGCCGAAGACGCCCCAGAAGGTATAGAGGGCAGCTTCAAGCGTTTGGCCAAGTGCCTCGCCATAGCGGAACGGTGACTGCGCCGAGCGGTTAGGCAGTATTATCGACCGGCCCCTTGCAGCAAGGTAAGGGCAATCGCGCCGGGTGAGGTTGCTGAGAAACCAGCCAAAGCCTCGGATCGCACCAAGAACTTACGCATCAATGCCTCTATCTTTCCTGGGTCGGAAAACTGTGCAACATCCTTGGATCCAAAAGATCTCTCTGTCTTTTCCCTCAAGGTTGATAACTGCTGATCCAGATCGAGAGCTGCAAAGCTGCTTGGCAAACCCAGCGCCTTTTCGAACACCTGGCGTAATGGCGCGCTACCCATGATCGAAAACCACTTCGTTTCATCGCTACTATCGCGCGCGGCAAGTTTGCCCAACTCACGCTCCGCATTCATGGCCAGCCGCAGATCGCCATTTTGTTCCCCAACTGCGGCTTCGAACTGACGTGTGCGATAGGCCTCAAGGGTTTTGTCCGCAAAATCCGAAAGCTGGGTACGGGGGATTGCATAATCGCCAAACCCAAAGCCAGAGGAAAACGCACGATACTGCTTGTCAGCAAGCCTATTGGACAAAGCTGCAGTGTCCAATGTGCCATCTTCCAGAATCTTCTTAATGAAAAACCGGTTGTTGATATCGCCATCGAGCCCGTAGGCCCCAAGCGCAATCTTCAAAAGGCGTCGATCAGACACTAGGTCTTCCGCTGTCTTGACCGACCCGATCTTGGCCCGGAAGTAGTCTTCATCGCGGGCCAAAGACGGGGCCGCGACAAACGCTTCCTTCTGCGCCTCCATCGTCCGCTTCAAAAAAGTCCACCCGGAATAACCACCGAAAGGGACAATGGGGGCAAAGCTCATGAAGGACAGGCGGCGAACAGCCGCTCCTCCCGGGGCAAAAGGCTGCGCAAAGCCTTCAATGCTTGGTAATGGTTTCCTTCGAGCACGCTTGCGGTCGCCTGGTTCAGCTGCATGCGGCTATCATGATCGGTCAAGACTTGGCTCAACTGCTCAATTCCACGCAATAATTGCATCCGAGCCTGCGCTGGCTCTGCATCACCGGACAAAACAAGTTGAGCGATATAGCAAACCCTACGCACGGGAGTATTAACCTCTTCCGGGTGAATCGCATCGCGAAGGCGCAAAATATGGGCATTCGGCGACATGATTGCCAGTTTGGATCGCCGATCGCCGTTCTCGATTACCGCTCCATTAATCAATACCCGTTCATGAGGGCCAAGTTTCAGCACAAGGCCCGTCATACCGCACCCCCGGTTCCCCGAAGGCCACGCATCACAGAAGTATTGATATCCACCAACGCTTCTGCACTTGCCTCGCCGTCCAACACTTTTTTACTATGAATAGCTGTGAATTCATACAGATAGAAAAGTTGGGCCCGAAGTGGGGCGGGCAAGCCGTTGCCCGCGTCCGAAACATCCACCGCTAGCGTCCGCCACAACGCCCCGTTATCATGCAGCGCCGAGACAAGGGCTGCATGGTTCTGCTTGCGCTGAGACCATGCAATCGAGAGTCTACGGGTAATGCGGGCAAAAAGATCATACTCCACGGCCCGTGCATTTCGGCCCGGTGCATCAGGGCGCGCATAGGCTTCATGCGCAAGAGTGTTCATCATATTCACGGCGGGTCCTTCCGGTGTTAATTTAAGTCAGCGAAGTGGTCGGGGCGCATGATCATGCGCCCCGACCCAACCGGTATTACCGGAACAGCGACAAAATCGACTGCGGAGACTGGTTTGCAATCGAAAGCGCCTGAACCCCAAGCTGCTGTTGAACCTGTAACGCCTGCAAGCGCGCAGACGTTTCCTCCATATCCGCATCAACCATCGAGCCGATACCAGACTTCAGCGTATCCGACAGTTTGCTAATAAAATCAGACTGAATTTCGATCCGATTTTGTGCAGAACCAAAAGATGCCGCCGCATCAATCGACTTGCTGATCATGGTTTCGATGTTGGACAATGCGGCCTCGGCACCCTCATCGGTGGTGACATCAATTCCGTCCAAACCAAACAGGCCGCCAGAAGCTTCACCGCCACTTGTCACGGTGAGGCCCATATCGCGGCCGCCCGTGGCATCATCCACAGCCAACTGCCAGCTTTCGTTATCCTCATCGTATTGCACCGATGTCGTAATGCCGGTTGGCGCTGCGGAATCGATTGCCATTTTCAGGCCCCGCGCAACGTCTTCCATCGTCTGACCTTTGCCCGCAACATAGCTGTAAGATTGGCCTGCGATGCCAACAGTAAAGCTGTCACCACCCACCGGTGTCGCCGTGGCAGAAAAGTCGATAGTTTCTGCGCGCTGCTCAACCTTACCTGCGTTATCCAACGCAGTGAGGGTCACACCATTGGCCGTGGTCACTTCCAGGCTGGCATCAACGGTCGAGCTGACTGCCACATCCATCGCCTCAAACGCATTGGCATTTGATATCGTGATCACACCAGCAGTGTTGGCAGCGGATACGCCCTCCAGGCCCAAGGCATTAATGGAACCGACAAAACTAGCGGCCAGGTCGTCCGCCGCCTCAACGCCCCCAGTGGTGTAGCTGACCTGCTTACCATTGATGTTCATGGTAAAGTTCTCAACGCCGGTAGACGCCAAGAACGTCACCGTTGAGTTCTGGCCGGCAGCGGCAGTCGTCGCAGTAACGGCGCTGCCTGCTGCGTCGGTCATGGTCCCATAAGCAGCCGCTGTCTCGGAGGTGGTACCGATCTTGCCTGCCTCGCTCGTGAGGTCCATACGGTTGACGGTGATTTGCGACGCTGCAACATTACCATTCCCGGAACGATCCAGAGAAGACAGGATGCTGACGTCGTCCGTGCCTTTGACCATGTTCAAACCGTTGAACTGGGCGGCGCCGGTCACTGATTTGATCTGGTCGCGCAGCGCGGTAATATCCGTTTGGATCTTCTCCCGGTCAACGTTGCCTTCCTGGGCAGAAACGATCTTTCCCTTAATTTCGCTCAACAAATCCGTCACGGTTTCCGAAGCCTGACGTGCTACCGAAATCGTTGAAGAACCCAACGAAAGACTGTCCGAAATCCCCATGAAACCCTTCACGTCGCTCTCCATCACCTTGGAGATCGCCCAAACGGCCGCATTGTCTTTTGCAGATGATACAGATTTCCCGGTCGAGATCTCACTTTGGATCTGGCCCATGTTCTTGTTGATGCCCTTAAGCGTCTGCAAGGCCACCATTGCGCTGTTATTGGTCAGAATCGAAGACATGTTTAGTCCCTTCTAAGGGCCGGCGCTTTGCGCTCGGCGATAAGAGCCGTCCTCAGACGGCGTGAGGGGCGTTTTGCCATTGCTCTAAGGTTTCAACCCCAAAGCGCCACCCCATCGTGGGATGCAGGCCTATTGATCGGTCCAAACCTCTAATGGAGTGCTAAGGCCGATCCTTTCGTTCACATCGCAATGTGGGGCATTTTATTCAATCCTAAGAAGCCTCGTCAGAAACGTGCCTTGAGCGCGCCATCCGCCGTACCAATCTTTTGCGTATTTCCTGCGTTATCGTAGGTTTTCCCGCCGGATCTTGCTGCCGTAATCTCGGCCAAACGCCGCCGCGCAGCACGCACCCCGCGGCCCGCAGCCTCAAGCCCCGTCGCATTTCGCTGCGCCAGATCACGCAATGCTACGATTCGCACCGCATCAGTTTCAGGCTGCAGCTCTGCCAAGGCCGCCTCCGTCCGTGCAGCAAGCCCTGCCATCTTCGTCAAATCACCGCAGCGAATCGCGCGGGATGTCTCAGTCATGGCCAGTTCCAGCCGCTCCAAGGCGCTCCCTTCTTCATGCATTGCCAGCACCTCCGTCACGCCCAGCTAGCGCACGAAACAGCACTTCCGTCAGGCCGATTCCCCCCGCTTTCACCATGGCCGCTGCCTGTTCCTGACGCAAAAATGACGAGAACTGATCTTCCCCGATGCCGCCGCCAAAGCTTTCCCGAGTATCGCCAAGCCCTGCATGGCCAAGCATTTCCGCTAGAAATGCCGTCTCAAGCTGGGCTGCTTTTTCGCGCAATGGGTGAGGTTGCTGCGGGATTGGGGGCCGCTGTGCAAGTGGGGGAAGGTTGGGTGTCATAACATTTCCTCTTTATGTTGGATTTTTTACATTGTGACCGCTCACGGTAAACAACCAGTAACCAGTTCCACACAGAGTATGGGGGCGAGAACGCAAAACGCGGCAGAAGTCGGGACCACGATGAACAACATTGATCAGCAAGCTGTCACGGGCGCGAAAGCGCCACAGGCCAAATCACCCAACTCAGCGCCGCATGTGTTGGGCGACGGGGCGTTCTTGATTTTCATGGCCAAGTTCGCGCCGGCGCCGGCGACGTCGCCTTTGGAAGCGGCCAAGCCTGCACCCGATACGGTGCTTGTATCGCCCGATCACCCACCATCAGCGGATACTGACAAAGTTGCCCCAATTGTCCTTTACCCAGAGCATGTATTGGCCATAGAAGATCCGCTAATGCCGATCGCGCTAGCTCTACAAGCCAGTGTCCCAAGCCCAACTTCGGGACAAGAAGAAGCTCATTCCCACGCCACAGATATCCCAGCCGTGCCTCTGACCAAGATTTCAGCGAATCAAAATCTGCCAATTCTACCGGACTCCTTGGTGACCCCAGCACATCAGCGATTCCCCACTCCTGATGCCGGGGCCCTGAATATGGCCGAAACTGCAAATGCTGGTGCATCACCTCCGGCTCCTTTGCAGCCTAGAGTTAACCATCAACGTTCAGGCTTGCATGGCGTCATGCCGGACATTGCGCAGTCCCCAGCGCAAACGCCTTCAACTGTGGCTATTTCTGATCGGGCTGTGCATAACCAATCAGATTTGGTAAATGTGAACCGGACCGGGCTGCATACCGCGCCCCCCATGCAAGCACTTTCGTCAATGCCGGGTTTGCTTGGCACGGCAATGCCCGTGACCTCTCAACTGCCGCAGCACGTGCCACCCGTACCCCATGATAGCAATGCAGGTCATGCCGTCGGGATTACAAACCCTGCCGCCCTCAAGGCTGCACCTCCTGCCGGTGCATTTGAACGCGCCGCGCCGCCCATACCGGAACTTGGCCGCTTTTCCCAACCTGACATCGCACACACCTTGCCGACGCTTCACCAACACTCCCCGCTTATGCAAAACGCGCCTGTCATCATGCAAGGCCGCTATGCGTCTTCCTTCCCCGTTCCGATGCCCATTGCATCCGAACAAACACAGCCTCTTGTGCCGGCGGCCGCGGCGTCTAATGCGCACGCCAATATCAACCCAAGCCCCCAAAACCCTGAGTCTTGGCGCCCCTTCCTGCCAAACACGGCCAGCCCTCTCGCTGATCGGCCCTATCGGGATGGGGCCATTATAGCGCCGCAGCAATCCCCGCAGCACTCGGTTAATCCAACCGTCTCCACAGGCCCGGTTACCGTCAACGCGGTTGTAATGCCGCCATCCCCTGTGCAAGCCGCTGCGCCCGCGACCCCGCGTGAAAAATCTTTGGATGGCGTCGCGTTTGCCCTCGCGCCGCCCACAGCATCTGTTTCCAGCGCGCCCGCACTGCTGTCGCAGGCCGCGCCAACTCATATCCCCCTCCCCGCCATCGTAGGGCTGATCAAAGATCATACTGTAGTGGGCAAGCGAACCTCGTTTGAGCTTGCACTTTCACCTGAAGAATTGGGAAAAATCCGGCTCTTCTTGCAGCCTGAAGGTGACAAACTGCGCATCGTCATCCAAGCGGAGCGCCCTGAAACAATGGAACTCTTGCGCCGCAACACCGAAGGGTTCTCTACCGAACTACGGCAAGCCGGCTTTTCCAGTACCTCTTTCAGCTTTGGCGGCTGGGACGATTCCCCCCCCGCCACCCGAATCGGAACTTGACGGACGGTCCGCACCCAGCGCGGCCACCCCGCCCCTCGACACGCCTATTGCCAACCAACGCGGCATCAACAGCTCCAGCTTGGACCTAAGGGTCTAAAGCTCAGTCTTGCTGCTGTTTCTTGAAAGGAACAACATGGAAATCACCTCCGCAACACAGACGACCTCCCCGGTCAAACAAGCCAGCGCCAACAACAAAATCTCATCAGATTTTGATACGTTTCTAAAAATGCTGACCGCGCAGATACAAAATCAGGACCCGTTGAACCCCATCGATTCCGCCGATTATGCGGTGCAGCTCGCAACCTTTTCCAGCGTCGAGCAACAAACCCTGACCAACCAAAAGCTTGATGCGTTGGCGGGGTTGATGAACGTGCAAGGCATGGCCCAACTTGCCCCTTGGGTTGGGCAAGAGGCGCGCAGCGCTGCTCCGGTCTTCATGAACGGCACCCCCATCAGCCTCTCACCCACACCCGCTGCGGGCGCTGATCGTGCGGTACTGGTTGTTAAGGATGCCACTGGCAACACCGTGGCCCGCCAAGACATTCCGCCCCAACCCACCCCCTATACTTGGACGGGCAACAGCATCACCGGCTCCGCCCTGCCCTCTGGCATCTATAGCCTCAGCTTGGAAAGCTATAGTGGCGAGGTGCAGCTCAGCACCAACTCAGTGGAAAGCTATGCCCGTATTCAAGAGGTGCAAACCGGCCCCACTGGACCGCGCCTTATCCTGGCGGGGGGCGTTGCCCTAGCGGCCGACCAGATCACTGCGTTGCGCAGCGGCGATTGATAAATTCGCGCACGGCCCCTTGCCCCCAAACGCCGGGGCAAGGTAGCGCCGCCGCGCCTTGACCCTTCATACACGCCCCACTCTGCCAAAACAGCTGCGAGAAGCCGTTACACAAGCGCTTCCGACGCTAACAACTTGGCACTTTGGCCTTGCCCGTCGCCTATGCGGGGGGGGGCAGTTCGGACCCATTTGCGCATGGCCATGTAGGGCCGAAGGCAATTGCGGTGCTGTTGGATGTGGCCGCACTGGGGTCACAATTCGTGCTGTCGGCCAATAAGGAGGTTTATGCGGCACAGGGGTTTGATGCTGTATTGGCCAGCTGGCGGAGCGGATCGCGAGGATCCGGCGCAGATCCTGACTTTCGCAAGGCTTTAGCGGCGTGCGTCTTTGGCCTGTTACATTGCGTCTGTAGCTGCGCAAAGGGGTTGCAGTGCGCCCCCCGCATCGGGTTATATGCTGGATCATTTTTAACAAGAAAAAGAAAAATCGAATGAACGACGATATGAGCCTACCGATTTTGACGCCCGCTCATCCATTGAGCGACAGCTTTACCAATGCCGAGGCAGCGGTGGACCAGCTTGAGACACTTTATTTTGAAGCTACCGGATTTCTGGCACGCCATTTCAGCGATGCTGTACAAAGCGGAAAGCCCAGCGCGCGGGTGCGGGCATTTTACCCCGAAATCCGGCTAACCTCGACCAGCCATACCAAAAGCGACAGCCGTCTGAGCTTTGGCCATGTGGCGCAGCCCGGCACCTATTCGACCACGATCACCCGGCCTGATCTGTTTCGCAAATACCTGATCCAACAGATTGATCTGTTGATGAAGAACCACAACGTGTCGGTGCAGATCGGCCCTTCGGATACGCCAATCCCGGTGCATTTTGCGGTGGCGGGCAATCCCGGCGTTTCGATCCCACAAGAGGGCGTGCTCGATTTCTCGTTGCGCGATGTGTTTGACGTGCCGGACCTTGCGACCACCAATGATGACATTGTGAATGGCACACGGACGGCCTTTGCCGATGGCTCTTTCCCCCTCGCCCCGTTCACGGCGCAGCGGGTGGATTACAGCCTTGCCCGGCTAAGCCATTACACCGCGACCGACGCGGAGCATTTTCAGAACCACGTGCTGTTTACCAACTACCAGTTCTATGTGGAGGAGTTTGAGGCCTATGCCCGCTCGGTTCTGGCGGACCCAAACAGCGGCTACACGGCATTTGTCGGCACCGGCAACGCGGTGCTAACCGACCCGAAGGGCGATTTGCCGACGCCGCTCAAGCTACCGCAGATGCCGACCTATCACCTCAAGCGCGGCGACGGGCAGGGGATCACGCTGGTCAATATCGGGGTGGGGCCAAGCAATGCCAAGACCGCGACCGACCATATCGCAGTGCTGCGTCCCCATGCCTGGATGATGGTGGGCCATTGCGCAGGCCTGCGCAACAGCCAAAGCCTTGGGGATTTTGTGCTGGCCCATGCCTATCTGCGCGAAGATCACGTGCTTGATGATGACCTGCCTGTTTGGGTGCCAATCCCGGCGCTGGCGGAAATTCAGATCGCGTTGCAAGAGGCGGTTGCAGAAGTCACTCAATTGGATGGGTTTGAGCTGAAGCGCATCATGCGCACCGGCACGGTGGCCACGATTGACAACCGTAACTGGGAGTTGCGTGACCAATCCGGCCCGGTCAAACGCCTGAGCCAATCGCGCGCCATTGCGCTGGATATGGAAAGTGCCACGATTGCCGCCAATGGTTTTCGGTTCCGGGTGCCTTATGGCACGCTGCTCTGTGTTTCCGATAAGCCTTTGCATGGCGAGTTGAAGTTACCGGGCATGGCCTCGGACTTTTACAAAACACAAGTGGCGCGGCACTTGCAGATCGGCATCCGCGCGATGGAACGGCTGCGCGAAATGCCGCTGGAACGCATTCACAGCCGCAAGTTGCGCAGCTTTGAGGAAACCGCCTTCCTGTAACGAAGGGAAAACCCGCTAAAAGGTACGGTTTTATTGGAATTTGTACTTGATTTAGGGCAAAAAAACCTGTGTAGCGAAGGTATCCGCCCCAAAGGGCAGCGTAGGCCCTACATAACGATAGGGCATAAACAGGAGACAGGACATGAATAAGCCAATGACCAAGACGCAGTTGATTGCTGCACTGGCCGAAGAAATGGGCGCAGACAAGAAAACTGCAGGCGCCGCACTTGACGCTGTAGCCGCGATTGTTACGCGCGAAGTGGCTGCTGGTGGTGCGATCACGCTGCCGGGTTTGGGCAAAATGGCTTGCCGCGCACGCCCCGAACGTCAGGTTCGCAACCCTGCAACGGGCGAAACCATGACCAAGGGAGCTGACAAGCAGGTGAAATTCACCATCGCGAAGGCGCTGAAGGACTCGGTTAACGACTGACCTTGCTTTTCGGCTTTGCCGAAGGCAATAGGCCGCCCCTGTGAGGGGGTGGCCTTTTTCTTTGCCGTGGGGTTATCTGCGGCAATAGTCGCAAGAAAAGGGGCCAGTATGCTGAACAAGGATTATGCTGTCGCAATGGCCCGCTATAACCTCTGGCAAAATCAAAACCTTGTTGGGGCGGCCAGCGGATTGGATGCGGTGGTACGGCAGGCTGAGCGTGGGGCCTTCTTTGGCTCTATTGAAAAGACCTTTGCCCATATCCTCTGGGGCGACCGCATTTGGCTAAACCGTTTTGTAGGCACCGAGCCCCCGGTTGGCGGCATCACCGAGTCGGTGATCATGGACCAAAGCTGGGACGCGTTTTGCGCCGAGCGGGCCGCGTTTGACCAGCGAATACTGGGCTGGGCGCATGGCGTGGACCCGGCTTGGTTTGAGGGCGAGCTAAGCTGGTATTCTGGCGCGGTGGGGCGTGAAGTGACCAAGCCCAAGAAGCTGTTGGTGCTACAGCTTTTCAATCATCAGACCCATCACCGTGGGCAAATCCACGCTATGCTGACCGCTGCCGGGGCTAAGCCCGGCGATACCGACGTGCCGTTCATGCCCGACCAATTTGACGCGCTTTGACCCTGCGCGGTTTTACCCAGATAAAAAGGACAGGCTGATGGATCTGCGCGCGATCGGAATGGGGCTGGCCTTTGCGCTGATGTGGTCTTCGGCCTTCACCTCGGCCCGGATGATCGTGGCGGATGCGCCGCCGCTGACGGCGCTGGCGCTTCGGTTCCTGGTTTCCGGGCTGATCGGCGTGGCAATCGCTGCGGCATTGGGGCAGAGCGCGCGGCTGACGCGTGGCCAGTGGCGCGCGACGATGATTTTCGGGCTGTGCCAGAACGCGCTTTATCTGGGGTTCAACTTTGTGGCGATGCAATGGATAGAGGCCTCATTGGCGGCGATTGTCGCCTCAACCATGCCTTTGCTGGTGGCCTTGGCGGGCTGGATGATTTTCCGTGAGCGGTTGCGGCCTTTGGGCTATGGGGGCCTTGTCGCGGGGACCGTCGGGGTGGCGATCATCATGGGGCATCGCATATCGGGTGGGGTGGACCTGACAGGGCTTATTTTCTGCGGGGTCGGCGTATTGGCGCTGGCCTTTGCCACCCTATCGGTGCGGGGCGCGTCGAGTGGCGGCAACCTGCTGATGATTGTCGGTTTGCAGATGCTGGTGGGATCGGCCCTTTTGGCCGTGGCAGCCGTCGCACTGGAAAGCTGGGATGTGAACTGGACGCCGCGCCTTGGGCTGGCCTTTGCCTATACAACTTTGGTGCCGGGATTGCTGGGGACATGGGTGTGGTTCTTGCTGGTAGCGCGGATCGGGGCGGTGCGGGCGGCTGCATTTCACTTTCTCAACCCGTTTTTCGGCGTGGCGATTGCGGCGCTGTTGCTGGGCGAAAGCCTGACACTTTGGGATGTGGCCGGGGTGGTGATTATCGCCGCAGGGATTTTGGCCGTGCAGATGAGCCGCGTTACGCGGAGCGCATAACGGGGGCTACTTTCTTAGCGATACAGCCTTGGCCAAGCGCGATTGGATATTTGGAACCGGATGAATGCGGGGTTTTGTAGCACTTCATCACGCAGGGCTTGAGTGGCCATGATTGCGCCTTACAGTATTTTTGCCGGATGCGTTAATCCGTTGGGGCGCGATGGAGATTTTGCTGGGATATCTTGGCAAGGCCGCAGGCCTTAATGCTCAATTCAATTGGAACTGAAGCGGGTAGCGCCCGTCCTCAAAGTCACCAAAGAGGTCAGACAGATCCGGGTGGTCCACCGGTTCGCCGGTTTCATCGGGCTTCAGGTTTTGTTCGGACACATATGCCACGTAATAACTTTGGTCATTTTCTGCCAGTAGATGATAGAAGGGCTGATCCTTGGCGGGGCGGCTTTCTTCGGGGATATTCTCATACCATTCGTCGGTATTGGAAAACATTGCGTCCACATCAAACACGACACCACGAAACGGGTGCTTGCGATGTCGCAGCACCTGGCCCAAGTGGTATTTCGCACGTGTTTTCAGCATCTGTTGCATCCTCCGATTTTGGTTAGTAATCCCTCGGACTAGGTCTTGTCCACCGGACTGACGCTAAAATAAGGAAACAGTCTGTGAGCCTCATCTTTACAGTCCTGCAAGTCGTTGCCCCTGTTGGGATTTTGGCGCTTGTCGGCTTTGCCTGGGTCAAGGCCGGATTTGAATACCGGATGGAATTCGTGACGCGGCTGGCAATGACGCTGGCCACGCCTTGCCTGATTTTCACCGCGCTGATGAAAACTGAGATTGACCGAGCCGCGCTGGCGGACCTGCTTTTTGCGGCAATCATGGCTTACGGCGCGTTGACGTTGGTGTTTTGGGGGCTGACGGCAGTGCTTGGGTTGGAGCGGCGGACGTATCTGTCGCCGCTGATCTTTGGCAATACCGGCAATCTGGGCCTGCCTTTGGCGCTGTTTGCCTTTGGGCAGGCGGGGCTGGGCTATGCCGTGGTGGTCTTTGCTGTGGCGGGGATCTGGGGTTTTACCTTTGGGGTCTGGCTGGTCAGCCAAGGCGGATCACCCTTGCGGGTGCTCAAGGAGCCGCTGGTTGCGGGTACATTGCTGGGCGCATTATTCCTGTGGCAGGGCTGGCAAACGCCGCCATGGCTGACCAATAGCCTTGAGCTGATTGGCCAGATGGCGATTCCGCTGATGCTTATCACTTTGGGCGTGGCTGTTGCCCGCCTAAGCCCCGGACGGTTGGGGCAGGCGATCTGGCTTTCGGCGCTGCGCGTGGTAATCTGTCTGTGCATCGGTGTAGTCGTAGGCCAGTTTTTTGCGTTGGAGTCTGTGGCCATGGCCGTGCTGATTTTGCAGCTCAGCACCCCGGTTGCAGTAACGACTTATATGCTGGCCGCCAAATACGGCGCGGATGGCGAAGCGGTGGCGGGGATGGTCATCGTCTCGACTCTGCTGTCGATTGTGACATTGCCGCTCACTCTCGCTTTTCTGATCTGACGTTACCGCCCACCCATTTCCCTTTTCGCTGCTTTGCCCTATAGTCTAGTCAAAATAAAATGTGCGAGGGGCATATGAGCAGGTTTCTCCGCGCGTCGGTATTTTTGCTGTTGCTGGCCTCTTGCGGCGGCGGCGAATTTTCGGCGCCTCGTAATTTGGATAGTGCGTGCAGCATTGTGCGCGAACGCCCGAAATATTACCGCGCCATGAAGGCGACCGAGCGCAGATGGGGTATACCGGTGTCTGTGCAGATGGCGACGATCCATCAGGAGTCGCGCTTCATCGGCGATGCCAAGACCCCGCATAAATATTTGCTGGGCATCATTCCGATGGGCCGCCAAAGCTCTGCCTTTGGCTATAGTCAGGCATTGGACGGAACTTGGGAAGAGTATCGGAAAGAGCAGCGCCGCTATTCCGCTCGCCGTGACCGGATTTCGGACGCGACTGATTTCATGGGCTGGTACATGGACAAGTCCGAGAAAGGGCTGGGCATTTCAAAGTGGGATGCGCGCGGACATTACCTTGCCTATCACGAAGGGCGCACCGGATTTGCACGGGGTTCCTATAAAAATAAGCCATGGCTTTTGGCGGTGGCGGATAAGGTTGCAGATCGGGAATATCTGTACCGATCGCAATTGGCCAGCTGTCGCAGGTAGGCGGGCGCATCATTCCAATGCGCCCCTGACGCCTCTTATTTCCGCTGGTCCGCCGCAATTGTGATACTGAAAAGCGATGATTTCAGTGCGGCGCCTTTCTTCATCTCTCCTAGGATCATCGTGGTCTCCGAACCGCTATCATCGCGGATAACCCATTGCCGTAGTTCCGTGGGATCGGAAATAAACACCAGTTCAATTGAGCCATACTCCGGGTGTTCCGGGTCTTGGGCGCGAATGCGGGTGGTGTCGCCGTCTTGTTCGTGGCCAACGACCATCTTTGTACGGCTCAGATCCACGTTTTTTTCCAAAATGATCGAAAGCGGCGTTCGCGATAGCGGGTATTGCTCGGGCGGCTGGTTGGATTTGGCGTCAAAAATAGCCACCTGCCCACCGCCTGCCAACACAAGGTTGCGATCCGGCGGGGCATATTCAAACCGCATGCGGCCAGGGCGGTGGATATAGAGTTTTCCAGTGGAAATGGAGCCATCGGAATTGATCTGGGTAAACGCCGCCTCGGCCGTCGTCAGGCTATTGAGATAGCGCGAGAGTTCCTTGAGCGAGACTTTTTCGGCGGCGGCGGGCACGGCCACTGCAGTCAGCAAGATCATTGCCGCGAAGGGCAACCCCAATGTGCGAAGGACGGTTCTGCGATTCATTGGCTATTCCCACTTATTTGCCTGTTCTTCCAATATAGGGGCTGTGCTGCGCCGCTGCACCCCTCTTGCAGCATGTGACACGGGGATGTGAGCGCTACTTAGCGCATAAGCCGGGCTTATCATCACGCACGCAATGCAAAAGGGCGGAGGTTTGCCCTCCGCCCTTTTGTAATTCCGCTGGCTGCGCGTTCACCCGCGCCGCCTCGCGTCCAATCAATGCTCGGGCAGCAAAATCTCGCGTTTGCCAACGTGGTTTGCTGAGGTGATGACGTGGTTTTCCTCCATCTGCTCCACCAATTTCGCAGCTTTGTTATAGCCGATCCCAAGTTTACGTTGAATATAGGAGGTGGAGCATTTGCGATCCTTGGCCACCACGGCGACCGCCTGATCGTAAAGCTCATTCTCGCTGCCATCGCTGGAGCCAAGGCCAAGAACGAGGTCTATATCGCCCTCTTTATCCTCATCCACACCGTCCACCACGCCCGACATATAGGTCGGAGGGCCAAATGATTTCAGGTGGTTGACGACTTCCTCCACCTCTTCATCCGAGACGAAAGGCCCGTGGATACGGGTAATCTTTGCCCCGCCAGCCATGTAAAGCATATCGCCCATGCCCAGAAGTTGTTCGGCGCCCATTTCGCCCAAGATCGTGCGGCTATCGATTCTCGATGTCACCTGGAAGGAAATCCGGGTTGGGAAGTTGGCCTTGATCGTGCCGGTAATCACGTCCACCGAGGGGCGCTGCGTGGCCATGATCAGATGGATGCCAGAAGCTCGCGCCATCTGGGCAAGCCGCTGGATACAGGCCTCGATCTCTTTGCCCGCGACCATCATCAGATCGGCCATTTCGTCCACTATCACGACGATATAGGGCAAAGTCACCGGCACATCTTCTTCAGTTTCAAATACCGGTTCGCCGGTATCCTCATCAAACCCGGTCTGGATGGTGCGCTTGAACATCTCTCCCTTGGCCAACGCTTCGCGCACCCGGCCATTATAGCCTTCGATATTGCGCACGCCCATTCTGGACATCTTGCGATAGCGCTCTTCCATCTCGCCCACGACCCATTTCAGGGCAACCACGGCCTTTTTCGGGTCCGTTACAACAGGCGACAGCAGATGCGGAATGCCGTCATAGACGGAAAGCTCCAGCATTTTCGGGTCGATCATGATCATCCGGCATTCTTCGGGTGACAGCTTGTAAAGCAAGCTCAGGATCATGGTGTTGATCGCCACCGATTTACCGGAGCCGGTTGTCCCGGCAATCAAGAGGTGGGGCATCTTGGCAAGGTTGGCGACGATTGGCTCACCCGCAATGTCTTTGCCAAGCGCCAGCGGCAGGCGCATGTTGCTGTCGCCAAAGTCGCGCGCGGCAAGAATTTCGCGCAGCACAACCTTTTCACGCCATGAGTTCGGCAATTCAATCCCGATCACCGAACGGCCCGGAACGGTGGAGACACGCGCCGAAAGCGCCGACATCGAGCGCGCGATATCATCGGCAAGGCCAATCACACGGCTGGCCTTCAGCCCCGGCGCGGGTTCCAGTTCATATTGCGTGACCACGGGGCCGGGGCGCACGGCGACAATCTCACCCTTTACGCCGTAATCATCCAGCACCGACTCCAGCATCCGCGCGTTTTCTTCCAGCGCCTCTTCGGAAAGTGTATGGCGCTGCACGGTTTCGGGGCTGGCAAGAAGGCCAAGCGGCGGCAGTTCATATGCTGACTGCTTTGCCTCAAACATCAGGCGCGGTTGCGCTTCTGACATGGCCTGACGCGAAGGGGCTACGGACCTTTTGGCGGCAGGCTGCACGATGCGGCGCTGCTCGGGTGCGCCCGCGCGCGCAGGGGATGAAACGCGGATGATCTGTGGTTCGGGCAAGGCTGCGTCGTCGTAATCATCCGCATCTTCAACAGCGTAATGGCTTTCAAAGCCGCTATCCGCTTGCGCCCAAGGGCCTTTCGTATCGGTAAAGACATTGGCATCTGCCACCCCATCTGGGTGCCAATCCACCGACGGAAGGCCTGTGCGGGCAGCAGAGGTGAGCGCAAGGCGCGTCATATGGCTGGACGCCTCTTGCGGCAGAACAACCGGGGGGTCAGATGGCAGGGCCAAGCCCGCCTTGCCGCGCGGGGTGGCTATTAATGGAACCGGGCCGCGCCGCCCCATGACAGGGGGCTCGCGGCGGGCAAGGGCGGCTTGCACCGCCGTTTGCACGCTAGGTTGTTGTTGGCTGGGCTGCCGCACGCGCGACCGGATAACATCGTTGATACGGGCCTTAATGCGGTCTTCGCTGGGCAAATTGACATCGGGCAGTTCCGGCTCTGGCTGCGTAGCCGCTGCCCGGCGGATCAGTTGCGGCACACGAGAAAATATGCTGCCTTTCTCGGCTGGTTTTTTCGCTGTGGGATCGGGGTGGCGCTCGGCGATCAGCATCGAGGCGCCGCGATCTGACGAAGCATAGATTAGCGGTTCATGCACGCGTACTTGGCCGGGGCGCAGCGCAGCAGGTCGGCCAAAGCCTCCAGCCCCACCCAGGGATTTATCGGAGTGCAAGGGTGCTGGGTGCATATCATCGGCAAAGATCACCTCATCATAAGCGCGATATGACTCGACCATTTCGCGGCGTTCGCGTCGCTTATCAGAAATGGCCTGCGCCATGCGGACGGTGCCTGCAGCAGACTTCCCGGCCAGCGACAGGGTCGCGGCATAGATTACCACCACACCCAGACGGACAAAGCGCCCGACGCTGCGCAATTCGCGTATATCAAAGCCGGTAACATAAAGCGCCATCGCCATAAGTGCCGCCCCAAACAAGATAGACATCAGCTTCAGCCCCAATCCTGCGCTGATTGGCAAAATCGCCAGAAGTGCGCCCAGAACCGTATCGCCAAACAGCCCGCCAAGCCCGATCGCAGCATGTGGCCAGTTTGGCCCCGGCACATGGGTCGCCGCAAAAACGGAGGCCAGCGCAACCGCGATCACGGCAAAGACTACACGACCCAGCGCCCGCTCCTCGCCTCGATGGCTTACAAAGCGAAGGCCCCAGGCCCCCAGAATTAGCGGTATCCCCCAAGACCCCATGCCCCCGATGATAAAGAGCGTGGAGGCAACTGATGCCCCAAACCGCCCCAGCATGTTGTTCACTGGATCATCGGTGGCCACCATCCAGCCCGGATCATTGGCCGAATAGCTGCCCAGCATCGCAGCAAAGATCAGCGCCAGTGCAATCAAACCGAGGCCCAGAAGTTCTCTTCCGCGCCGTTCCAGCATTGCTGCTGTGTTCTGATCCAACAGCGGATCGCGTTGCCTGATCTGATAAGATGCCATGATTTACCGTCCTTGCCCGTAGAGACAGTCGCGAAGCAAAGTAAGCCCGCGCTGCGTTTCTTCTTTTGGGGCGACAAGTGCCACCCTTATATAACCTGCACCGGGGTTTTCCCCCGCCACATCGCGCGACAGATACGCACCCGGCAGCACCCGCACGCCGGTTTCTTGCCACAGCCGCAGCGCGGCCTCTTCGCCATCTTGTACCGGTAGCCACAAGAAAAACCCGGCTTGCGGCGGCTGATAGCCCTGCATCCCAGAAAATATCTGATCGGCCAGCGCGAACTTCTCGACATATAGCGCACGCGACGCCTGCACATGCGCCTCGTCATTCCATGCCGCTTCTGACACTTTCTGGATTGGCAGCGGCAAAGGCGCGCCGGCAAAGGCCCGCAATTGGCGGATGCGGGTGATGGATTGCACACCCCCCGCCACAAAGCCCGACCGCAGCCCCGGCAAGTTCGACCGCTTGGACAACGAATGAAAGCTTAGTGCGCGCTCCGGGTCCGTGCCTGTGGCCTGCGCCACAGAAAGGATGCCGGGGGGCGGCGAGGAGCGATAAATCTCGGCATAGCATTCATCAGCGAAAATCTGGAAATCATGCTTCTCGGCCAGCGCCAGCAAGTCGGCCCAGTAGTCCGCGCTTGCCACCGCCCCTTGCGGATTGGCGGGCGAGCACAGATAGGCAATCGCCGTACGGTCCAGAATATCGCGCGGCAGGCTTGCGTAATCGGGCAAAAAGCCAGTGGCGGCGGTGGCAGGCACGTAAACAGGCTCCGCCCCGATGGCGAGCGCTGCCACGGCATAGACCTGATAAAACGGGTTCGGCATCAAAACCACGGGCCGCTTGCCGCCCTTGGTTTCGGGACAAAGCGCGATGGCGGCGTTGAACAGCCCTTCACGGGTGCCGTTCAGGGCCATGATCTGGTTTGGCTGCAAAGCGACATCATAGCGCCGCTTCACCCAACCCGATATGGCGGCCAAAAGTTCGGGCGTGCCATCATTCGGAGGGTAGATGCTAAACCCGCCAAGGTTCTCGGCCAGAATGGGGCCAACGAAATCCGGCATCGGATGGCGCGGCTCGCCAATGGTCATTGCAATAGGGACCCCGCCCGAAGGATGGGAATCCAGAAGCGTCCGCAAGCGCGGAAACGCGTATTCTGGCAGGTTCGAGAACCGCTCAGGAAATGCCATTACTGCCTCATCTCACAGGGTCATCTCGCCCTGTTTGAAGCAACGATAGCCGGGCTTTGCGCGCGGGTCCAGAAAAACGCTTTGATATTGTGCGCTTGGCACAGGCGATTGTGTCTTTTTCGTCCCTCCCCCAGCCTGTTCAGGCGCCGGTCAGGGCGCAAGGCACCCTCAGCCCAAGGCGCGCTCTGCCGCCGAACACAGGCGCAACAGCCGCTCCTCCTGCCCCGGCCCCGCCAATAAAGTGATCCCGCAAGAAGGCTGGCCGGTGGGCAATGTCACCCCGCAAAGGCCAAACATATTGCCGATTCGGGTGTTGCGCAGCGTCAGAAGGTTTTCGGTGACGTAGTAATCATGGTCGTCCAGCAAGCGCTGCGCATCGGGCGGCAGGTTCGCCGCGGTTGGCAAGATCACCGCGTCATAACCGGCAGTCTTGCGCGCCCAGATCTGGCGCAATTCTTCCAGCCGCCGCCACGCCGCCACATAATCCGACGCCGAATAGGCCGCACCGGAGCGGAACCGCTCCAGAATGCGCGGGAACATCTTTTCCGGCGCGCGCTCAATGGTTTCGCGCCAGATGCCGTAAGCCTCGGCGGTAAACAAGATCGCGGCCAGCGACATTGCTTCGACAACCTCATCAATCTTACCGCCTTCAATCCGCGCGCCAGCACGCGACAAACGATCTACCGCGCCATCAAACCCAGCGGCAGGTTCCGCCCGCAGATCATCCATCGCCACGGTTTCCAGCGCCAAAAAGCGCATCCCCTTCAGGCTGGCCCCGGCCAGATCAGCAGGCTTTCTCCCCTCCATCGCGGCCAAAAGCAGGGCGCAATCCTCAACCGAACGCGCAAGCGGCCCCACGGTGTCAAACTTTTCGCACAGCGGCACAACACCGCGCAGCGACAAACGCCCCGGCGTGGTTTTTAGCCCCACAAGGTCATTCCACGCCGCAGGAATACGCACCGACCCCCCGGTATCGGAGCCGATCCCCGCCGGGGCCAACCCAAACGCGACTGAGGCCGCCGCCCCCGAGGAAGACCCCCCCGGCACGGCCGCAGGGTCATTCACATTCGGCGGAGTTGCCGTGATCGGGTTCAGCCCCAGCCCCGAAAACGCCAGTTCCGACATATGGGTCTTACCCAAACACACCAGCCCCTGCGCCGTCGCGGTCGTCAGCACCTCGGCATCCGCCTCTGGCACGCGCCCCGCCAGCAGGGCAGACCCCGCCTCACACGGCGCGCCAGCGGCATCGAACAAATCTTTCCACGAAATCGGCACCCCGTCCAACAACCCAATGCGCTGCCCGGCCTTTGCCCTATCCGCCGCCGCCATGGACATGGACCGCGCCCGACGCGGCGTGGTGCGCGAATAGATGCGTGTGGCCTCCGGGTGCTGCGCTATCGCGTCAAGAAAGGCCTCGGTCAGTTCCACCGGATGGATCTTGCCCGCCCCGATCCCGCGCCCAAGATCCGCCGCTGTCATCCAAAGCCAATTGCCCGCCATTTCCCGCCCTCTTTCCTATTTGCGCAAACGGTAGCGCCAAGCCTTGCGCCGGACAATGGGGCGCATGGACAATCCCGCCGCAAAGGCCATATTTGGGCCATGGAACATGATGCTGATATTCTGATTGTGGGTGGCGGGCTGAACGGGCCTGCCCTGGCTTTGGCTTTGGCGCAGGGTGGGCTTTCGGTGGTGGTGGTCGATGCCCGCCCCGCCCCCGCCCGCGCCGCACAGGGGTTTGACGGGCGCGCCTATGCGCTGGCGGTCGCCTCAAAGCGCCTGCTCGGGGTCATCGGTGTCTGGCCCCGGATCGCGGATAACGTGCAGCCAATCTTGCAGATCAAAGCCTCCGATGGCCACGCAGGCGAAGGGGCCGCGCCGTTTTTCCTGCATCTCGACCATGCCGAGATTGAAGAAGGTCCGATGGGCTTCATGGCCGAAGATCGCCACCTCTACGCGGCTTTTCTTGCCGCCATGGCCGATACGCCAAACATCACGCTGCTTTCAGGCGAAAACGTAGTCGCCCAGCAAAGCGGCCCGGCAGGTGCCACCGTAACCCTCGCCTCTGGTCGCCAGCTTTCGGCGCGGCTGCTGGTGGGCTGCGATGGGCGCAGCTCTGGCACGGCGCAGCGTGCAGGCATCAAGCGCACCGGCTGGAGTTACGGCCAAACCGCGTTGGTGACAGCGGTGGACCATGCGCTGCCGCACCACGGCATCGCGCATCAATTCTTCATGCCCGAAGGCCCGCTGGCCATTTTGCCCCTGCCCGGCAACCGCTCTTCCATCGTCTGGAGCGAGACAAACACCCGTGCGGAGGCCATTCAGGCCCTGAATGACGAAGACTATCTGAACGCCCTGCGCCCCCGTTTTGGCGATTTTCTGGGCGAGATCACGCTGGCTGGCACCCGCTTCAGCTATCCGCTGACATTGACGCTGGCCAATAGCTTCATCGCGCCCCGGCTGGCGCTTGTGGGCGATGCCGCCCACGGTGTGCACCCGATCGCGGGTCAAGGGCTGAACCTTGGGCTGCGCGATGTGGGGGCCTTGGCACAGGTATTGGTCGAGGCGGCGCGGCGCGGCGAAGATATTGGTGCGGCCAATGTGCTGGAGCGTTACCAACAATGGCGCAGGTTCGACACAACCACGCTCGCGCTGGGGATGGATACGGTCAACCGCGTGTTTTCCAATGATAACCCGCTTTTGCGGCTGGGGCGCGATCTTGGCATGGGTGCCATCAACGCACTTCCCGGCCTGCGCCGCCGCTTCATCCGCACCGCAGCAGGGCTGGACGGCGACCTGCCGCGGTTGCTGCAAGGTCAGCCGATCTGATCAAAGCTTACTTGGTGGCTTTTTTTGCCTCAGCGGCGGCTTTCATCCGCGCCAGTAATTCCGCCTTTGGGGCCGCTGCGCCAAAAGGGTTTCTCTCTGTGCCCTTGGCATTATGCTCCGCATAGCGCCGGGTATTCTTGCCTTTGGGTGCCATGCCCGCCTTACCGTAATCCATGTTCATCTCCTAGGCTGAAACGCCTTTGCCCTGCCTTTGCCTGAAATACAGCCCCGCCGCAATCCCAGAGCTCTGGCCCACCACCCACCACCAAATTTCGTCTTTGCATAAATACGCTCTCCGAAAGCGCGATTTTTCGCCTAAAAAGCGCCCTAACTCCAAATCATCCGCTTGATCGCCGCCGCATGGGCAGGTGCTGCGGCAAGGGAGTCGGCGGCAAGGCTATGGGCCAAGGGCAAAAGCGCCTCCGTCTCCACCACCCGGTCAACCAAGCCCCAGGACATCGCCTCCGCCACGTCAATCTTTTGCCCGGACAGCAAAATCATCGCGGCCCGCGACGGGCCAACCAATGCCCGCAAACGCGGTACATCTGAGGCCTGCGGCAAAAAGCCAAGGCGCATCACCGGGTAAAACACCCGCGCCCCCGGCACCGACAGCCGGATGTCACAGGCCAGCGCCATGCCCATCGCGCCGCCCGCAATCGTGCCATTCAGCGCTGCAATCGTCAGGCAGGGCAGGGCAGCAATCGCGTCCGAAAGTCGCTCCCACAAAGGGCTGGTCGCCAGCCCCGCATGGGCCTCCTCCAGATCCGCCCCGGCGGAAAATACGCGCCCCGCCCCTGTCAGCACCAAGGCCCGCGCACCCTCATGCCCCGCGCGTTCGGCGATATCGGCCAATTGCCCCAGCATCGCGGCGGTCAGGGAATTGGCCTTATCGGGCCGGTTGATCGTCGCGGTCCAAACCCCGCCCTCAATGGCAAGATCAATCACGCAATCAGCCCCACGGCCCGGCGAATCCCCTCATCGCGCAAGGAAACCTCTTGGCCAAGCCACGCGTCGCACCCCGGTCCGCACATCCACAACAGCGCCCGCGCGGGCCACTCGGCGGGGATATGCACCGCCGGGTCAAGCTGGCTGATCGGGTTGATCCCGCTTGCCTTGATCTTCACCTGCATATCGGTCGCGACCGTGCCGGGTGACATGCCCATGATCCGCAATCCGTTGCCGCCTTCCTCCAGATGTGCGGCACGGGTTAGCATCGCGGCCCCCGCCTTGGAGGCGCAATAGGCGCTCCACCCTTCTAGCGGGTTATGTGCTGCCCCGGATGAAACGGTGATAATCGTCCCGCCGCCGCGCGCGCGCATCAGCGGAATCGCGGCGCGCATGCCGTAAAACACGCCCTTGAGGTTGATGTCGATGGCGCGGGACCATTCTTCCACCCCTGCTTCTGAAATGCGCGCAATCGGATCAATCGCGCCTGCATTGCCAATCAGCACATCCAACCCGCCACAGGTTTGCGCGATCTGGGCCATCGCGGCCTCGACTGCCGCCGCATCGCCAATATCGCAGGCAATCGCCATCGCCCCACGCCCGATCTCCTCCGCCAAGACGTTGATTTCACCCGAAGACCGGGCCAACAGCACCACCCGCGCGCGCGCATCGGCAAACACCTTTGCACTTGCCGCCCCAATGCCTCTGCTGGCCCCGGTAATGGCTACGATCTTGCCTTGCATCTTGTGTCCTTCCGTCTGTGCGCTGAATTGTCAGTGCCATTACAGGCCGAAAACAAAGGCCAGACAACCGCAAAACACAGATGTGGCCAAATCCCGGCCAACACACCCTTTCGTGCCTGCCATTTGCCCCCTGCCCCCTTGACCGGGCGCGGCGTCGCGCCGATGCTATGCTCAACAATTTCAATCGGAGAGCCATTCCATGACCGCCCGCATCTTAATGACGACCGCCTTTGCAGCCTTGGCCGCCTTTCCCTTCACGCCGGCCCTTGCTGATGTCACCGCAGATGAGGTTTGGCAAAACTGGAAGGACCTTGGCACCGCTTACAGCCAATCCTATAGCGCCGGGTCCGAGGTGAGATCGGGCGACAGCCTCACGATCACCGATCTGAGCATGGAGTTGTCGGCAGATGATGGGAATGTCAGCGGCTTGATCTCCAAAGTCATTTTCCGCGAAACCGGGGATGGACGGGTCGAGATCACCATGTCCAACGAATCCCTGTTGACGATGCAGAGCAAGAACGAGAACGGCAAAGCCCTCAGCAATACGATCAACATCGATCAGGATGGCCTGACAATGATCGCAAGTGGCACACCCGATGCGATCAGCTATGATATCGCCGTCGACTCGGTAGTCGTGACTGTGTTGGATTTCATGATTGATGGACAGCCGCGCGAAATGGAGATGGATTTAGAACTCTCCGGGCTGGCGGCCATGTATCAGGTGTCGCCGGGCGAAATGACCTTCAGCACCTCGACCTTCGCGGCCAAGGCCATTTCATTCCAGGCCATAGGTCAGGATGAGGAAGGCACGGGTGAGTTTGAGTTGATGGGTCAAATGAACAATGTCGCCGGGGCCTCATCAGGGGCGGCGCCAAAGGACATGGCTGAGGACGATTTCGTGGCCGCGCTGGCGCAGGGTTTCACCGCTGATGGTTCTTTCACCTATGACAGCGGCAACCTCACCGTTATGGGGCAAGACCCGGAGGGTGCCACCACGAATTTTGACAGCAGCTCCAATGGCGGCAGCCTAAATTTCTCTTTTGATAAAGACCGCATCGCCTATGGCCTACGGAGCAAGGGTGTGCAGATGAAGGTCTCTGGCTCCGCCATCCCCTTCCCGGAACTGGCCGCGACTTATGACGAGGCCGCGTTAAACCTGCTGCTGCCTCTCGCCCAGTCGGATGAAGCCAAGGATTTCGCGCTGGAGACACGGCTGCAAGGGCTGACGGTATCGGATTTACTCTGGGGCATGATCGACCCTGCCGCATCCCTGCCACGCGATCCCGCAACGCTGGTCGTTTCGCTAAGCGGCAAGGCAAAGGTCTTGGTTGATCTGCTCAGTGAAAGCCAAGAGACGCTGATGGGCGAAGCCCCGCCCTTCGCCGTCGAGGCCCTGAACATTGACGCCTTGCAACTGACCGTGGCAGGCGCTGAATTCAAGGGCGATGGCGCGCTAGCCTTTGACAACATGCAACCACCCGTTCTGGGTGGCATGGCGCCGATGCCCACGGGCAAGCTGAACCTGTCGTTGACCGGGGCGAATACCTTGCTGGGCAAGTTGCAGGCCCTGGGCTTGGTCGATCCGCAAATTACCATGACATTCGGCATGATGGCCGGGATGCTCGCCAAGCCCGGCCCGACGCCGGATAGCCTGATTTCTGAAGTGGAGATCAAGGAAGGCGGGCAGATTTTGTCAAATGGCAATCCGTTGCCGTTCTAAAGGTTACCGAAGCAAAGGGCGGCCCTCGTGCCGCCCTTTTTGCTGTGCGCCCGCTTGCTTTGATGGGCTTGGCGGATTACCTGCCCCAAGTGACCTGCCCCCGTGACCCGATGGAGATAGCATATATGACCCGTTCGCTTGAACAGTTGACCGATGCGCTGCTGATAGCCGCCAAGCGCGCCGGGGCCGATGCTGCCGATGCGATTGCGGTGGATGGTGTGGCCACGGCGATCGACATTCGCGCAGGTAAGCTGGAACAGGCCGAACGCTCCGAGGGGGTGGAGATGGGGTTGCGGGTGCTCGTGGGTCAGCGTCAGGCTTGTGTTTCTGTGTCCGATACCTCAGCCGCCACCATCGCCGCTGTGGCCGAACGCGCCGTCGCCATGGCACGTGAGGCCCCCGAAGACCCCTACGCAGGACTTGCCGACCCATCGCAACTGGCGCGTGGCTGGGACATGGCAGCGCTGGAGCTGTGCGATCCCGCCCCCGAGGTAAGTGCAACTGAGCTGGAGGCAGATGCCCGCCGCGCCGAGGCCGCCGCAATGGGCGTACACGGCATCGTACAGGTCGAGGCCAGCGCCAGCCAATCGCGCCGCCAAATCCATATGGCATCCAGCAACGGGTTTTCGGGCGGTTATGCCCGCTCCTCCCGCTCCGTTTCCGCCGTGGCTTTCACGGGGACGGGCACCGGGATGGAACGCGACTGGGCTGCCGAGGGGCGCATCTTTGCCGCCGATCTGCCGGGCGCGGATGAGATTGGCGCTTTGGCCGCCCAGCGCGCGCTGGAACGTGTGGGTGCGCGCAGGCCAAAAACCGGGGCCTTCCCGGTGCTTTACGATGAGCGGATTTCTTCGGGTATGATCGGGCATTTGCTGGGCGCGATCAACGGGGCGACCATTGCGCGCGGCTCGGGCTGGTTGCGCGATGCCTTGGGCCAGCAGATTTTGCCCAGCGGCCTTTCGGTGATCGAAGATCCGCACCGCCCGCGCATCGGTGGCAGCCGCGCTTTTGACGGCGAAGGCCTGCCCACCGCCCGCCGCGCTATCGTCGAGAATGGCGTGCTGACGG
>CALEMZ010000294.1 GCA_937910975.1 uncultured Pseudorhodobacter sp.
TCCCAAGCATCAGGTTGCTTGGCCAATTGCCCGCGCTCGGCCCGCCAACCCTCAGGCGTCTCGATGAAATCCACATGGGCAATGGCGGCTTCAAAGGCGGGTAATTGCACGGCCAACTTGCCGCCGGGGTTGAGCACAAAAGAGGCCCCGTCAAACACCTGATCATCCTGCCCGCCCACCATATTCAGGTACACCAGCGGCAGCCCGGTTTCCACCACGCGCGCCACCATGAGGTTTTGCCGAACCGCAAGCTTATCGCGGTAATAGGGCGAGCCGTTGGGAACCAGCAAAATCTCAGCCCCGGTTTCAGCAAGCGTTTCGGCGACATCAGAAAACCAACTATCTTCGCAGATCGGCGTGCCAATGCGCAGCGGGCCAATGCGGTAAGGACCACTCACTTCGGCAGCGGAAAACAGGCGCTTTTCGTCAAACACCGAATCATTGGGTAAATGATGCTTGAACACGGTTGCCGCGATCCGCCCATTTTGCAGCACGAAATAGGCATTATACAAACGCCCCGCCTGAAACCACGGGCCACCGATACCCAGTGCGGGGCCATCAGCACAATCGCGGGCCAGTGCCTCAATCGCCTGATGCGCGTCTTCGATAAACCGGGGGCGCTGGACGAGGTCTTGGATCTGATAGCCGGTGATGAACATCTCTGTCAGCGCGACCATATCCGCACCCGCCGCCTTGCCCACCTGCCACGCTTGCCGCGCCGCATCGGCATTTGCGGCAATCGCACCTACGGTGGGGTTTAGCTGTGCCAATGTCAGGCGAAATCTCTCGGCCATACGCAGTCCCTTATCCTCAATTCAGGCAAGGTTTAGCAGACTGGCGCGCAAGGGAAAGGGGAGGCGGTTTTGCGAACTTGTCAGCGCCGGGGGCGGAGGTTAGGCTTTGACAACGGCGGATGCTTGGCAAACCGGTCCCCAAAGGCAAGTGCCAATGACAAAGGTCCAATAGCTAAGGCCCAACAACTAAGGAATCCGACATTGAACAAGGCAATTTTAGGATTGGCGGTCGCAGCGGCCCTGTTGGCAGGGTCAGCTTCGGCCCAAGAGGGCGTGATTGCCAAGCAATATGACGATGGCTCTGTCTATGAGGGCACGTTCAAGGATGGGCGCCAGCACGGCACGGGCACCTATACCTTGCCCAATGGCTACTCTTACGCCGGGGATTGGGCCGAGGGCGAAATTCGTGGCAAGGGCATTGCCCGCTTTCCAAACGGATCGGTCTATGAGGGCGACTTCATCGCGGGCAAACCTGCGGGGCGCGGCAAGATCACCTATCCTGACGGTGGCACCTATGAGGGCGACTGGGCCGCAGGCAAGATGACCGGGGACGGTGTGGCGCGCTATGCCAACGGGTCGGTTTATACGGGCAGCTTTGTGGATGCCGTTCACCAAGGCAAAGGCGTGATGGATGATGCCGGGAGTTATCGCTATGAGGGCGATTGGGCCGCGGGCGAAAAGCAGGGCCGCGGCAAGATCACCTATCCTGATGGCACCACTTATGAGGGCGATCTGGTTGCAGGGCAGCGCCAGGGCGTTGGCACCCTGACCATGCCGGATGGTTTGACCTATGTCGGCGAATGGGCTGATGGCCAGATCAATGGCACAGGCAAACTGACCCAACCCAACGGCGATGTATATGAGGGCCCGCTAGTCAATGGTGAACGTCTGGGCCTTGGCAAGGTCACTTATGGCAACGGCGATGTGTATGAGGGCGCGTTTGAAGGCGACCAGCGCCACGGCCAGGGTGTGTTCCGGGGTCCCGACGGCTATGTTTATGATGGCCAGTGGGTTGCGGGCCTGATTGAAGGGCAAGGCACAGTTACTTACCCGGATGGTGCTGTGTACACGGGCAGCTTCAGGAACGACCAACCCGATGGGGTTGGCAAGATCACCTACCCTGATGGCTCCACCTATGAGGGCGCGTGGGTCGCGGGCGTGATCGAGGGCAAGGGCCGCGCCGCCTATGGCAATGGGCAAGTTTACGAGGGCGAGTTTGTGAATGTGCAGTATCACGGCCTCGGCAATATGACCTATGCCGATGGCTACAGCTATGAAGGCCAGTGGAACATGGGCCAGCGCGAGGGCGAAGGGGTTGCGACCTATGCCGATGGCAGCGTTTACAAGGGCAGCTTTGTTGGCGGTGAGCGTCACGGCAAGGGCGAGGTCACGATGGTCGATGGCTTTCGCTATAGCGGGGATTGGAAAGCTGGGGTGATCGAAGGCGTGGGCATCGCCACCTATGCCAATGGCGATGGTTATGAAGGTGAATTTGTCGCCTGGCGCAGGCAGGGGCAAGGCATTTTACGCTATGCCACAGGCCAGGAAACGGCGGGCGAGTGGACCAATGGTTTGCTGACAGGACCAGCACAGGGGGCAACCGAGGCCGCGCCGGCAGAGGAACCCGCAGAGGCACCAGCAGCGCCAGCCGCAGGCAACTGACGCGCGCCGTCCATGCCATTTTGGGGTTTTCATTCGCAAAAGCTTGGCTATAGTCACGCCCATGACACGGGAAACCACCATATCCTTCGGACCTGCGGCGCGTTGCGCCCACATTCCCCGTGCGCGCCTTCTCCTTAGCCTCCGCTGAGCGTGCCTTCGGGTGCGACCGCTCAGAGGTGAAAAGCGCCCGGAACGCCAAGGCTAACGGAACATTCAGAGAGATTTTCAGATGAACGACACAAGCACGCAACCCCGCGTCCTGATTTTCGACACCACGCTGCGCGATGGCGAACAAAGCCCCGGCGCAACGATGACCCATGACGAAAAGCTGGAGATCGCGACAGCATTGGACGATATGGGCGTCGATATCATCGAGGCCGGGTTTCCTATCGCCTCCGAAGGCGATTTTGCCGCCGTGTCCGAGATTGCCAAGCTGGCAAAATCGGCCCAGATTTGTGGGCTGGCGCGCGCGAACTTCAAAGATATTGACCGCTGCTGGGAGGCGGTAAAACACGCCGCACGCCCGCGCATCCATACTTTTATCGGCACCTCACCGCTGCACCGCGCGATCCCCAATCTGGATATGGACCAGATGGCCGAGCGCATCCATGAAACCGTGACCCATGCGCGCAACCTGTGCGACAATGTGCAATGGTCACCGATGGATGCCACGCGGACCGAGCATGATTATCTGTGCCGGGTGGTCGAGATTGCGATCAAGGCCGGGGCGACGACAATCAACATCCCCGATACCGTGGGCTATACCGCCCCGCGCGAAAGCGCCGCTTTGATCCGTATGTTGCTCGAACGAGTGCCGGGGGCGGATGACATCATCTTTGCCACCCATTGCCACAATGATCTGGGCATGGCGACCGCGAACTCTCTGGCCGCCGTGGAAGCGGGTGCGCGGCAGATTGAATGCACGATTAACGGGTTGGGCGAACGGGCGGGCAATACCGCACTGGAAGAGGTGGTGATGGCGCTGAAAGTGCGCAATGATATCATGCCTTACCAAACCGGGGTGGATACGACCAAGATCATGGCGATCAGCCGCCGGGTCGCGACCGTGTCGGGCTTTGCCGTGCAATTCAACAAGGCAATCGTCGGCAAGAACGCCTTTGCGCACGAGTCCGGCATTCATCAGGACGGGATGCTGAAAAACCGCGAGACGTTTGAGGTGATGCGCCCCGAGGATGTCGGCCTGTCAGCCTCCACCTTGCCATTGGGCAAACATTCGGGCCGTGCGGCGCTACGGGCCAAGATGAACGATCTGGGCTTTGATCTGGCTGACAATCAGCTCAACGATGCTTTTGTGCGGTTCAAGGCGCTGGCCGACCGCAAAAAAGAGGTGTTCGACGATGACCTGATCGCACTGATCCACGACAGCGCTACCACAGCTGCGGATAATGTGTTGCAGGTCAAACGCCTGCGCGTGGTTTGCGGCACCGATGGCCCGCAAGAGGCGGAGCTGACCCTGTCGATCGAAGGCGTGGATCATTCGATTGACGCCACTGGTGACGGCCCGGTGGATGCGGCCTTCAACGCGGTCAAAATGCTCTACCCGCATAAGGCGCGCTTGCAGCTTTATCAGGTGCAGGCCGTGACCGAAGGCACCGATGCACAGGCCACCGTATCAGTGCGGCTGGAAGAAGATGGTAACATTGCCACCGGGCAATCAGCCGATACCGATACAATCGTGGCCTCTGTCCGGGCCTATGTGAACGCGCTGAACCGCCTCATCTTGCGGCGTGAAAGGTCTGAAATGGGCTATGACTCCAAGGAAGTCAGCTACAAGGATGTGCCCTGATCGCTTTTTCTGCACTTTGCTGAATTCTACATAAATCGAACATGGGCGGCATTCAGATGCCGCCTTTTTTGCAGTATTAATACTATGAGATTCCGTATTTCGAACATTTGGTTGGATTTTAAGTGCCTCTGCGGCTACTCGAATGGCGGGAAGGCGCGCATGGCCACGGGCATGGCCCTTTCCCTTTTTCACGGCGATCCCTATAAGAAATTGCCTGCCTCAAATTCCTGAGTCGCGGGTATTTTGACAGCTACCGATACTGCTACCTATAAGGAATGTTTCAGCATGTGGTTACTTTCGGGTCTCTTCTCGTCAGACATGGCGATTGACCTTGGCACGGCGAACACGCTTGTTTACGTGCGCGGGAAGGGCATCGTGCTGAACGAACCTTCGGTGGTGGCCTATCACGTCAAAGACGGCAAAAAACAGGTCTTGGCGGTGGGCGAGGATGCCAAGCTGATGCTGGGTCGCACACCCGGCAGCATTCAGGCGATCCGCCCCATGCGCGACGGCGTTATCGCCGATTTCGACGTGGCCGAGGAAATGATCAAGCATTTCATCCGCAAGGTCCACAAACGCACCACGTTTTCCAAGCCAAAGATCATCGTCTGCGTGCCTTACGGC
>CALEMZ010000295.1 GCA_937910975.1 uncultured Pseudorhodobacter sp.
TGCCTTTTGATTTTTGTAGCCCAAACTCCGGCACTGAGCCGCGCGACCTTTTTGGACCCTTCGGTGCCGCTTGAGGCACGGATGGCGGGCGCGTTGATGGCCACACTGTTTCTGGTGCCGCTTTTTGCCTATGCTCTGGCCGGGATCAGTCATTTGGCTGCGCGCGCCTTGGGCGGAAAAGGGCAGGGCATTGGTGCGCGGCTTGCCCTGTTCTGGGCGATGCTTGCAATAAGCCCGGCGATGCTGTTTCAGGGCCTTTTGGCGGGCTTTGTCGGCCCCTCTACCGGGCTTACGGTGGTTGGTGTATTGGTAGGCCTTGGTTTTCTGACGATCTGGTTGAATATGTTGATGGAAGTGGAGCGCTAAGCGATGAACCTGAATTTGGCGCAATTGCTGGCCATGGCGCGCGACACAGTGAGGGCCCCGCGCGAAGGGGCCGCCGCGATCATGCGGATGGGGTTTGCCCCTGCCGTGGGCTGGTTGGCATTGTTGCTGATGGCCGTGGCCTCCACGCTGCTCACGCATATCAGCTTTGCTATCATGCCGCCCACCGTCCAGGATTTCTGGAGTACCGCGATGACCAGCCCGGTGCGCACCGCGATTTTGCAATGGGTGGTGCTTTTGGTTTCGGTTCATGCGATCCACAAGGTCGGGCGTTTGCGTGGCGGGACGGGTAGCCTTGATCAGGCCGTGATTTTGGTGGCTTGGCTGCAGTTTATCCTGCTTTGTGTGCAGATCGCACAGCTATTCACCCAGATGTTTGTGCCGCCTTTGGCGGATATTCTGGGGCTGCTTGGCTTGGTGCTTTTCTTTTGGTTGCTCACCAATTTCGTCGCAGAGCTGCATGGCTTCAAATCATTGGCGCTCACCTTCATTGCCATTTTGATCACGGTTTTTACCGCCGCAATCCTTTTGGTCCTCGTTTTCGCGCTGCTCTTTGGCGCGGCCCCACCAGGAGTGTAAGGCGTGTTTGATCTTGCCAGGATTCGCACCGATTTTCCGATCCTCTCGCGCCGGGTAAATGACAAGCCGTTGGTGTATTTGGATAACGGCGCCTCGGCACAAAAGCCGCAGGTGGTGATTGATGCGATCACCGCGGCCTATTCCCATGAATATGCCAATGTGCACAGGGGCTTGCATTACCTGTCCAACCTTGCGACCGATAAATATGAGGCCGTGCGCGGTACTGTTGCGCGCTTTCTCAATGCCCCTTCCGAGGATGAGATTGTCTTCACCACCGGCACGACCGAGGGCATCAATCTGGTGTCCTACGCTTGGGCTGCCCCGCGCTTACAGGCGGGCGATGAGATTGTGCTGTCGATCCTGGAGCATCACGCCAATATCGTGCCGTGGCATTTTTTGCGCGAACGC